>NZ_JAMYQZ010000039.1:0-55675 GCF_040321145.1 Mesorhizobium sp. M0514 | reverse complement strand
ACGTTGAAGGCGGTGGCCACCGCACTAGAGTTCAAACTCGGCGCAGCCACCGTCGAGGCCCAAGGCGATCTCGACTTTCGCGGCACGCTGGGCGTGTCCAAGGACGCCCCCGTGGGCTTTCGCGCCATCCGGCTGAATTTCAACCTCGACACGGATGAGCCGCAGGATCGCATCGACGCGCTGATCAAGCTGACGGAACGCTATTGCGTGGTCTTCCAGACCATCAACAGCAAGCCGGACTGACGGTGAGTGCGCGCCGCTGAAGCTGCCAATCTCCCCCCAAGTGGGGGAGATGCCCGGCAGGGCAGAGGGGGGCGCTGTCCCGCCGGCCTCTCAAGTTTCTGCCTGCCAAACTCTATGACTTTCAAGTCAGGGGATATCGAAAGCCACCAAGGTTGGCGATCCTTCGCCCCCTCTGGCCTGCCGGCCATCTCCCCACTTGGGGGGAGATCAGCAGCTTAGACGCTACTGCGCCGCCGGCTCTTCCGCATCACCCTCATCCGTGAACGGCGAGGCGCTTGGCACGCAGTTCACTGCCCAGCCGGCCGGCGTCGGCTGCTTCTGGTACTCGGTAATCGCGTTTGTGCACTGTTCGCGGGTGTCGAAGGTGCTGGGCAGCACCACCATGCCGCCTTGCGGGCCGGCGATCACCAGGTACCAGACCAATGCTACACTGGGAGCAGCCATGGGAAATTCCTCGCTTTGCTGGGTGTCGGAGTCGGGTCGACCCTAGCAACTCCCGGCTGATGGCGAAAGCAGGGCGAGGGGCGAGGGACCTGCCGGATCATCACAGACCCGTGAACGAACCGCTCCCCCAGACGTCCTTCAGTTCACCGCAAAGCAGTAGAACAGGCCGTCGCCGCCGGTGCCTTTCAGCGCCTCCTGGCTGCAGCCGCCGCGCGAGGCATGCGAGGAGTTCCAGGATTTCGCCGCCGCCGACTCGTCGAGGCCGGTGCGGTCGTGATGGCCCATCATCGCCGCGCCCTCCACCCCGCTCAAGGTCCAGTCGCCGCAGGTCTGGTCGGCGATCTTGGTGCCGTCGGGCTTCGAGCCGGTCAAAATGTCGTGCCGGTTCGGCTTGTCGCCGCGGCCGTTGACCACCTCGCCCTTTTCGTTGAGCGCCGTCTGCTTGGTGATGGCGTTGGCGTCGCTGTGCAGCGAGGCGACGTCATGGGCAATCTTCTCACCCTTGGCGTTGACCCAGGGACCCTTGCCGATGCGGTCGCGCGCATCGACATTGGCGCTCGAGAGATAGGCGTGCCATTCCTTGCCGGTAACCCCAGCCGCTTCCGCCAGCGAGGCGCAATGCGCGTCGGCGCCCTCGAGACCGCCGAGATCGGCGCCCTTGCCGGAACCGACGCTGGTGACGAAGAAACTCATCTTGGCGTCTTGCGCCAGCGCCACGCCGGCTGTGGCGGCAATCGCGGCGGCGGCAACGAGAAGAAGTCTACGCATGTCGGTCCTCCGGTTTCGAATGTCCTACATTCGAAGAAACGTAACTGGAGGCCTGTTTAATCCCGCTACAACCCGGTTTATTCCGGCTGCCGGTAGGCGACGAAGCGGTTGTTCTTGACCTGGAAGATCAGCCCCGTCTCTTTCAGCTCGGGGCTCGCCAGCGGCACGATGCGTTTTGCCACCTCTGAGGGATGCGGCAGCGTTTCCGGATCCTCGCCGGGCGCGGCCTGTGCACGCATGGCGGTGCGGGTGGCGCCGGGGTCGACGGCATTGATGCGGAGCGCCAGGCTCTGCGTCTCATGCGCCCAGGAACGCGTCATGGCTTCCACCGCCGCCTTCGACGCCGCATAGGGCGCCCAGAAGGCGCGCGCCGAATGCGCGGAGCTGGAGGACATGAGAATGGCGCGGCCGGCGTCGGACAGCCTGAGCAGCGGGTCGACCGAGCGGATCAGCCGCCAGGTCGAGGTGACATTGATGGTCATTACCTTCTCGAAGGTTTTGGCCTCGACATGGCCGATCGGCGAGATGACGCCGAGCACGCCGGCATTGGCCACCAGAATGTCGAGCTTGCCCCAACGCTGGTGAATGGCCCCGCCCAGCCGGTCGATGCCGGCCATGTCTGAGAGGTCGAGCGGCACCAGCGTCGCTTCGCCCTTGCCGGTTTTCGCGCGCTCGGCCTTGATCTGGTCATCGAGTTCTTCCAGCCCGCCGACGGTCCGGGCAACCGCAATGACATGCGCGCCGGCGGCGGCAAGTTCCCTGGCGATGAAGTAGCCGATGCCGCGCGAGGCGCCGGTAACGACCGCGACGCGGCCGGAGAGGTCGAGGGTCATGCGAGCGCTTTCAAGGATAGCAGTTGGGCTTTACGCCCCGTTGTTCGCCAGCAGCGACAGCGTGCGCACATTGTCGTGGCCTTCGAAGTCGAGCAGGCGGGTCGGGTACTGGCCGGTGAAACAGGCGTCGCAGAATTGCGGCTGCTCATTGTCGCGGCTGGCTTCGCCGACGGCGCGGTAGAGCCCGTCAATGGTGAGGAAGCCGAGCGAATCGACACGGATGAACTCGGCCATTTCCTCGATCGACATGCGCGATGCCAAAAGCTTCGACTTCTCCGGCGTGTCGACGCCGTAGAAGCACGACGCGCTGGTCGGCGGCGAGGCGATGCGCATATGCACTTCCTTGGCGCCGGCATCGCGCACCATCTGCACGATTTTCTGGCTGGTGGTGCCGCGCACGATTGAATCGTCGACCAACACCACGCGCTTGCCCTCGATCATCCGGCGGTTGGCGTTGTGCTTGAGCTTGACGCCCATATGGCGGATCGAATCGCCGGGCTGGATGAAGGTTCGGCCGACATAGTGGTTGCGGATGATACCGAGTTCGAAGGGGATGCCTGCCGCCTGGGAAAAGCCGATTGCCGCCGGCGTGCCGGAATCCGGCACCGGCACGACGATATCGGCCTCGACCGGGCTTTCCTGCGCCAATTCGGCGCCGATACGCTTGCGCACTTCGTAGACATTGCGGCCTTCGACCGAGGAGTCCGGGCGGGCGAAATAGACATATTCGAAGATGCAGAAGCGGGTCTTCTGCGGCTCGAAGGGGAACAGGCTCTCGATGCCCTTCGAGGTCACCACGACCATTTCGCCGGGCTTCAGGTCGCGCACGAAGCGGGCGCCGATAATGTCGAGCGCGCAGGTTTCGGAGGCCAGGATCCAGGCGCCGTCGAGGTCGCCGAGCACCAGCGGGCGGATGCCGAGCGGATCGCGGCAGCCGATCATCTTCTTGGAGGTCATCGCGACCAGCGAGAAAGCGCCTTGGACCTGACGCACGGCGTCGATGAAGCGCGAATTCAAATCGCGTTCCTTGCTGGTGGCAACGAGATGCAGCAGCGTCTCGGTGTCGGAGGTCGACGAGAAGATCGCGCCCTGTTTCTGCAGCGCGCGCTGCACGGTCATGGCGTTGGTGAGATTGCCGTTATGGGCGACGGCGAAGCCGCCATCGGCGAGTTCGGCGAAGAAAGGCTGGATGTTGCGCATGCCGGCGCCGCCGGTCGTGGCATAGCGCGTGTGGCCGATGGCACGGTTGCCTTGCAGGCTGTCGATGACGTGCTGCTTGGTGAAGGTGTCGCCGATCAGGCCGACATGGCGTTCGACATGGAACTGCGTGCCGTCATAGGAGACGATGCCGGCCGCTTCCTGGCCGCGATGCTGCAGCGCATGCAGGCCTAGCGTGACGATGGCCGCAGCGTCCTGCCGGCCGAAAATGCCGAACACGCCGCATTCGTCGTGGAAATGATCGTCTGCTTCGGCGGAAAGCACGTCGTCCGCGTCTGCCTTCGAAATTGCCATGGGGCTCAAGCTCCGCTAAAATGGCCATATAGTGCGATAGCACCTCGAAAGCAACGTAGTCAGGCCGGAACTGCCGGGATGGCGCCTGGCCGGCACCATCCGTCCGTATCAGTTTGCCGGCGCGGCCGGAGCCGGAGCAGCGGGCGCGGGTGCGTTATCGGCCGGAGCGTCGGTCTCGTCGTCGGGCGCCGGCGTATCGTCACCGGTTGCCGGAGCATCCGCCGCCGGCGCATCGGCCGCCGGAGGCGTCTCGGCTGCCGGCTGATTCGGATTGAGCTTCTTCAGGATGGCGTTTTCCGGATCTTCGGGCAGCAGGCTTTCCAGCTTGGCGCCGATGGTCTCGAGCAGCGGCTTCGACTTGGCGTTGGCGATCCAGGCAGGGGCCTTGGCGCCGGCCAGCCAGTTGAAGAACAGCAGCGCCACGGCGACGACGAGGACGCCGCGCGCGGCGCCATAGAGGAAGCCCAGCGTACGGTCGAGCGCGCCGATCCTGGAATCGATGATCCAGTCGGCAAGCTTCATGGTGATGACGGAAACGACGATCAGCGCGATGAGGAAGACGATGCCGGCGGATGCCGCCATGGCGATCTTGTCGCTTTCGACATAGGGCTGAACGTAAGGTAGTACCGGCTTGTAGAAGAAGAATGCCGCCGCGGCGGCAGCCGCCCAGGACACGACGGACAGGATTTCGCGTGACAGGCCGCGAACCATGGCGAGCATCGCCGAGACCAGGGTGAAGCCGACGAGAATTCCGTCCAGCAGCGTAATCGGCATGTCTTTTTCGCCCCACTCAGATTGTCTTTTCACGGCTCGGGCGAGCCGCGTCAATCTTCCACGTCGACACGGCTGCGCCGTGAGCCGGCTATGCGTGCGACGAGATCGGCAAGTTCGGTCGGCTGGAAAGCGCCGGCCCCGATCCCCCCGACAACCTCCTCGCTGCCCAAGGGCAGAACCGCACTTCCAAAACCCAGCTTTTCGGCCTCTTTAAGACGCTGCTGCGCATGCGCAACCGGCCTCACTGCGCCCGACAGGCTGATTTCGCCGAAATAGACGCAATCGGCGGGAAGGGCAAGACCGGTGAGCGACGAAACCAGTGCAGCGGCAACCGCCAGATCGGCCGCCGGCTCGGAAATCCGGTAGCCGCCGGCGACGTTGAGGTAGACATCGTGGGTGCCGAAGCGCACGCCGCAATGGGCTTCGAGCACGGCAAGGATCATCGACAGCCGTGCGCCGTCCCAGCCGACGACGGCACGGCGCGGCGTGCCCAATGTGGACGGCGCCACCAGTGCCTGGATCTCGACCAGCACCGGACGTGTGCCTTCCATGCCGGCAAATACCGCGGCACCCGGCGATTTTGCGTGGCGTTCGCCGAGGAACAGCTCCGACGGATTGGCGACCTCGCGCAAGCCCTTGTCCGACATCTCGAAGACGCCGATCTCGTCGGTCGGCCCAAAACGGTTCTTCACCGTGCGCAGGATGCGGTAGTGATGGCCGCCTTCCCCTTCGAAATAGAGAACGGCGTCGACCATGTGCTCGACGACGCGCGGACCGGCGATCTGGCCTTCCTTGGTGACATGGCCGACCAGCACGATGGCAGCACCGGTGGATTTGGCGTAGCGGATCATCGCTTGCGCCGAGGCGCGCACCTGGGTGACGGTGCCGGGCGCCGAGTCGGCCATGTCGGTCCACAGCGTCTGGATGGAATCGAGGATGACGAGGTCCGGCCTTCTGCCGTCGGCTATTGTTGCCAGGATATCCTCGACATTGGTCTCGGCGGCAAGTTCGACCGGCGTGTCGGCGACGCCAAGCCGCTGCGCCCGCAGCCGGATCTGCGCGACAGCCTCTTCGCCCGAGACATAGACGATGCGGTGGCCTTTTGACGCCAATGCTGCTGCGGCCTGGGTGAGCAGCGTCGACTTGCCGATACCGGGATCGCCGCCGACCAGCAGCGCCGAGCCGCGCACGAAACCGCCGCCGGTGGCGCGGTCGAGTTCGCCAATGCCGGAGATGATCCGCGGCGCATCCTCGATGTCACCGGACAGGCTGGTCAGCACCACGGCGCGGCCCTTGCGCGCATTGCGCGTGTTGGCCGGTCCCGAGCCGATGCCGCCGGACGTGCCTTCCTCGACGAGTGTGTTCCACTCGCCGCAGGCATCGCATTTGCCGGCCCAGCGTTGATGCACCGACCCGCAATTCTGGCAGATGAACTGGACGCGCGATTTAGCCATGGAGTGATGCTGCCTGCAAATGACCGAAGGAGGGTGATCCAGCACACCCCCCTCTGTCCTGCCGGACATCTCCCCCGCAAGGGGGGAGATTGGCTATCGTCGCTGCTTTCGCCAATCGCCAACGTCGCAAGATGAGCGTCGTCCGCAAAGCTGCTGATCTCCCCCCTTGCGGGGGAGATGTCCGGCAGGACAGAGGGGGGTGTGATGGAGCGCTGCGGTAGGCCAAAAAGCTACTCGAACCTCTCCGCAATATGATGCTCTTCGGCGAGGTCGGAAAACCGTGTGAACTCGCCCTGGAAGGCGAGGCTGACCGAACCTGTGGGGCCGTGGCGCTGCTTGGCGACGATGACTTCGGCCTTGCCGCGCATCTCGTTCATCTCGTGTTCCCACTTGATGTACTCGTCGGTGCCGGGCTTCGGCTCGCGGTTCTTCAGATAATATTCCTCGCGATAGACGAACATCACCACGTCGGCGTCCTGCTCGATCGAACCGGATTCGCGAAGATCGGACAGCTGCGGGCGCTTGTCTTCGCGGCTTTCGACCTGACGCGACAGCTGCGACAGCGCGATGATCGGAACGGAGAGTTCCTTGGCCAGCGCCTTGAGGCCGGTGGTGATCTCGGTGATTTCCTGCACCCGGTTCTGCGACGATTTCGCGCTCGACCCCTGCATCAGCTGGATATAGTCGATGACGATGAGGTCGAGGCCGCGCTGACGCTTCAGCCGCCGCGCCCGCGCCGACAGCTGCGCGATCGAGATACCGCCGGTCTGGTCGATGAACAGCGGGATCTTCTGCATGGTCTGCGAGCAGGCGACCAGCTTTTCGAAATCCATCTCTGAAATCTCGCCGCGGCGGATTTTTGACGACGAAATTTCCGTCTGTTCGGAAATGATGCGGGTGGCGAGCTGCTCGGACGACATTTCCAGTGAGAAGAAGCCGACGACGCCGCCATTGGCTGCCTTGAACGAGCCGTCGGCCTGTTGCGCCGGCTCATACATCTCGGCGATGTTGAAGGCGATGTTGGTGGCTAGCGATGTCTTGCCCATGCCCGGACGGCCGGCAATGATGATCAGATCCGACGCCTGCAGGCCACCCATGCGGCGGTCGAGATCGCGCATGCCGGTGGCGAGGCCCGACAAATGGCCGTCGCGCATATAGGCGGCGTTGGCCATGTCGACGGCGGTCTTGACCGCGTCGGTGAAGCTCTCGAAGCCGCCGTCGTAGCGGCCGGTTTCGGCCAGTTCGAACAGCCGCCGCTCGGCATCCTCGATCTGTTCGGACGGCGCCATGTCGACCGGCGCGTCATAGGCGATGTTGACCATGTCCTCGCCGACGGTGATCAGTGCCCGGCGCGTGGCCAGATCGTAGATGGCGCGGCCATAGTCTGTGGCGTTGACGACGGTGACGGCTTCGACCGCCAGACGAACCACATATTGCGCCACCGTCATGTCGCCGACCTTCTCGTCGGCCGGCAGGAAGGTTTTCAGCGTGATCGGCGTCGCCACCTTGCCCATGCGGATGAGCTCGGCCGCGACCTCGAAGATTTTCCGGTGCAGCGGCTCGTAGAAATGGCCGGCCTTGAGGAAGTCGGAGACGCGGTAGAAGGCATCGTTGTTGACGAGGATGGCGCCGAGCAGCGCCTGTTCGGCCTCGATGTTGTTCGGCGCTTCACGATAAAGCGGTTGCTGCTCCGCCACGCCGAATTTTCGCGCTGCCTCTGCCATGATGTCCCCGATTTTGATCCCGGCTTCTCGATATCAGAACGAGATAAATCGGTGCTGACCTTTCTGCATCACCGCACGACCAATCAACCTTGATGCCCCGTTTGTTCACAGGGGCGGCAAACCGTCCACAGAAGAGTGTTTCCGCGCCCCGATTCCGGTTGACTCAGAAAGGCGCTGACTTTTATCCGAGTCGTTGGAACAGAGCAAGAACAATCTCGGTGATTATCCGCTTCTTCCGTCCAATGTATCGCCCCAGTCCAGCCGCCGCGCTGCCTTGAACAACTCGCCCTCGCGCTTGGTGAAAAGTGTCTCGCCGGCGCCGCCATCCGGCTGGCACAGTTTGAGCAGCACCTTGCCGGAGCCCGATTTCGGCGGCGCAATCACGCGCGGCTGACGTGCAGGCGCGGGTTGCCGCGAAGCCGCGACGTAGATGAATTTCTCGTCCTCCCACGGCACGTCGGCGTCCTTGGCCAGGCGATGCAGGCGCGAGCGGGCGACGCGGCGCGAAAAATGACACCAGTCGGGGGGCTCAAGCGGGCAGGGCGCCTCATGCGGACAAGGCGCCAGCACATGCGCCCCGGCCTCCAGCAATTGCCTGCGCACTGCCAGGATGCGCTGCCAGCCGGCCGGTGTGCCGGGCTCGACGATCAGCAGTGTGTCGCCGGTCAACTGCCAGAGCCGGCCGACAAGCTTCGGCAGCGATGCCGGCGCGATCTCGTCCAGCACATAGGCGCAGGTGACCAGATCGGCAGGCTTGAGATCGGCAAGGTCGATGGTCACGTCGCCGGCGCGCCAGTCCATCCTGGTGGCGATGGTATCAAGGGCGAGCGACTGGCCAACCTTGCGCACCGCGGCGCTTGCTTCAACCAGAACCGCCTCTTCGAGGTCGGGCCACAGGTCTGTAGTGGCCCAAAGCACCGTGCCAGGACCGGCGCCGACATCGAGCAAGCTCGTTGGCTGGAAATCGGGCCGCGCATAGGCGAGTTCGTCGAGACCGGCCCGTACCGCCGCGTAGGTCGCCGGCAGCCGCGTCGCCAGATAGGCTTTTACCGCCATCTCTTCGGCCATGTGCAGGCGGCCGTCGCGCAATTCGGCGCGGTAGCGGTCAGACAGCGTCTTCGCCGCCTGGCGCAGCACCGCCAGCGGTATCGTTTCGAGCAGGCGCTCGACGCCTTGTCGCAGCGAGGCGGGGAGTTCCACGCTCAGGCTCCGCGTGCCGCGAGCACCGAGGCGCGGGCGAACTCGACAAGGGTGGTGGCGATGGTGGGCAGGCAGGTCATTAAAAAAGGTCTCGCGAGAACGAGACCTTTTTCAGTGTCAGAGCCGTCAATGGCAAGCGGCAATCGCAATCGAGGCGTTATTCGCGATCCGCCACCTTGCGACGGCGCGCTGGCTTGGCCGCAACGGACCTGACAGCAACGGACCTGGCAGGCACAGACCTGGCGACAGCAGGCTCGGCGGCCGCCGCCTCCTGACGATGCCCCATTTCGCGCATTTCGAGCGCCTTTTCACATTTGGCCATGTAGTCGCGCGTCATCGGCAGCGTGTCGTTCTTCTTGGCGATCTGGATCTGGAAGATCACCAGATCCTGCCAGCGGAAGGCGGCTTCCGAAGCCGCCAGATAGAACTCCCACATCCTGCAGAAGCGCTCGTCGTAGATGGCTTTGGCCTTGTCGCGGTTGGCGGCAAAGCGCTGGCCCCAATGCTTCAGCGTATCGGCATAGTGCAGCCGCAGAATCTCGATGTCGGTGACCACAAGCCCCGACTTCTCGATCGCCGGCATCACCTCCGACAGCGAGGGAATGTAGCCGCCCGGAAAAATGTACTTGCGGATAAAGGCGCTGGTCGCCCACGGCACGCCGGAGCGGCCGATCGTGTGCAAGAGCATGACGCCGTCGGGCTTCAACAGCGTCGCCGACTTGTCGAAGAAGGTGCGGAAGTGGTTGACGCCGACATGCTCGAACATGCCGACCGAGACGATGCGGTCGAAGCGTTCGTTGAGTTCGCGGTAGTCCTTGAGATCGAAATGCACGCGGTCCTGCAAGCCTTGCGCATGCGCCCGGTCGGTGGCGACGCCGTGCTGCTCGGTCGACAGCGTCACGCCTTGCACGTCGACATCGAAAGCCTTGGCGAGATAGAGGCCGAGCCCACCCCAGCCGGAGCCGATATCGAGCACGGTCTGGCCGGCCTTCAGCCTGAGCTTGGCGGCGATATGGCGTTTCTTGGCCATCTGCGCCTCGTCGAGCGTCATGTCCGGCTGTTCGAAGTAGGCGCAGGAATACTGCATGTCGTCGTCGAGGAAGAGCCGGTAGAGGTCACCCGACAAATCATAGTGGCGCTGCACGTTGCGGCGCGCCCGTGATGCGGTGTTGATCTGCTGCAGGCGGCGAAAGGCGTGGCGCAGACCCTCGATGGCCTTCGACCAGGTGGCGTCGATACCGCCACTGCCCATGTTCTGGAAGGCGATGCGCATCATACCCAGTACGCCGCCCTCGATGATGTCGAGTTCGCCGTCCATATAGGCTTCCGGCACGGCCAGCATCGGATCGAAGGTAATGGCGCGCTCGGCATGCGCGGTCTTGATGTGCATATGCACCGGCTCGCCGCTGCCGTCGCCGAAAACCACTGTCGAGCCCTTCGGGCCGGTGACTTTCAGATTGCCCGTACGCACCAGGCGGTCGAGAACGCGTTTCAACAGAATATTCATCACCAAATGTCCCCTCACGGTCAGACTGGCGGACCAATTCTGCAACAATATATAGGGGTTCGAAAAGTTCCATTTGGCCCAAAAATGCCCGGGCGAGAGGCCCGGGCATTGGTCCAGAAAGGCTGGATGACGAGGAAGTGATTGGAGCGCTGCTCCCCTCGCTTCCCGATCACGCCCCGTGCGGGATCAGGCGTTGTCTTCTTCGCCGCCTTCGAACTCGGTGTTCGGGTCGAAGAAGTTCTCCGGCCGTGCGTTGTCGTTGATGTCATCGCCATAGATGGCTTCGGCGGTGGTCAGCGTCTCGCCCTTGGCCTGGCGCTCGGCTTCGTCGGCCGTGCGGGCGATGTTGAGGCTGATGGTGACCTCGACTTCCGGATGCAGCGCAATCGCCACATTGGTGACGCCGATGGTCTTGATCGGCTGGTTGAGCTGGATCTGGTTGCGGTTGACCGAGAACCCTTCGGCGGTCAGCAGGTCGGCGATGTCGCGGGTCGACACCGAACCGTAGAGCTGGCCGGTCTCGCCGGCCGAACGTACGGCGATGAAGCTCTTGCCGTCGAGCTTTTCGGCAACCTGGCTGGCTTCCGACTTGCGCTCGAGGTTGCGGGCTTCGAGCTGCGCGCGCTGTCCTTCGAACTTCTTCTTGTTGGCTTCGTTGGCGCGCAGCGCCTTGCCCTGCGGCAAGAGGAAGTTGCGGGCAAAGCCGTCCTTGACCTTGACGGTATCGCCCATCTGGCCGAGGCGGGAAACGCGTTCGAGAAGAATCACTTGCATGGTCTTGTTCCTTCGTCTGGCACCGACCGCGGGATCGGCGCCGAATTGAATGGAACAGGTCAGGAAGCTCTGAGCGCCTTTGCGCCGGTGTCGCTGTCCTGCCTGTCGCGGCAGTTAGAGGCTTTTCACCTCAACTCGGGATTTCAATGCACGTCGCCAAGAGTGGTCCCGGTTTTGGGACAACGACATGCATCATCAAATTACCCCTGGGCGCCCGTCGCCGTGGGAGAAGGAAGCAGGCGGCGAACCGCCTGCTTCGGAGATCTTAGCGAACCACGTAGGGCAGCAGGCCGAGGAAGCGGGCGCGCTTGATCGCCTTGGCGAGTTCGCGCTGCTTCTTCTGGCTGACGGCGGTGATGCGCGACGGCACGATCTTGCCGCGCTCGGAAATGTAGCGCTGCAGAAGACGCACGTCCTTGTAGTCGATCTTGGGCGCGTTGGCGCCGGAGAACGGGCAGGTCTTGCGGCGGCGATGGAACGGGCGCCGGGTCGGGATCTGATTGATGTCGACCATTATTCTGCACCTCCTTCAACGCCTTCGCGCGGACGGCGCGGACCACGATCGCCACCGGCATCGCCAAATGAGCGCGGCGGACGATCGCCACGGTCGCCGCGATCACGGTCGCCGAACGAGCGCGGACCACGATCGCCACGGTCGCGGTCGCCGAAGCCGCCGCGTTCCGAGCGCTCTTCGCGCTTCTGCATCATGGCCGACGGGCCTTCCTCATGCGCCTCGACCTTGACGGTCAGGAAACGCAGCACGTCCTCGGACAGGCCCATCTGGCGCTCCATCTCGTTGAGCGCTGCCGGCGGGCAGTTGAGGTCCATAAGCGTGTAGTAAGCCTTCCGGTTCTTGTTGACCCGGTAGGTGAGGGACTTCAGTCCCCAGTTCTCGACCCGGCCGACGGACCCGCCATTTGCGGAGATGACGCCCTTGTACTGTTCGACAAGCGCATCGACCTGCTGCTGCGAGAGGTCCTGCCGGGCAAGGAACACATGTTCGTATAGAGCCATAGTGGTTCAGTGCCTTTCTTCGTTTCTCTCCCGGATCCTCGCGGCAAAAGCCTCTGCAACTTCTCTGACCCGCTGGTCCCGAGGGGGCGAGGAAGAAAGGAGCATTTCGAGACGGTCGAGAGCGGAGACACGGGAGGCGGAAGCGCTTCTGGCTTCACACGAAGGTTTTGGATAAAACCTCCGGCCCTCCGTTCAGCCCCCAGCAAGGACCGGCAGATTGCGGGCGTCTATATAGCAATTTGGCTGGAAGGCAAGGGTAACGCATGCTCCGGACAGCGTCCTGGCGTCGCAGGGTTGGAAAAGACCAGGCATCAACTCGTATGCGGGGTACGACCGTTGATCGTTTCGGGGAAGAAGTCCGGAGCCGCCTTACGCTTGCCGAACATCATATCGTATTGCAGCAGGCGGAAGTCGTTGATCGCCGGATCGATGTCCTTCTGCCGCGCCCAGTCCGCCGTGGCCTCACCTGACGGTGTCAGAAGCAGATTGCGATCCACGACGCGATAGCGTTCGCGCAGCGCGCCCAGGAAGCCGGTATAGTAGGGGTGCGTGATCCCGGCCGTGGTAAGGATATGGTAGGGCAGGAAGGCCGGGCTCACCGCGCCCATATCCTGCGCCGGACCGGTGCGGTTAGACCAGATGACCAGCGGCGTCTGATGATGCTCCAGTGCCGCCTCCGGCGTCGGTTCCTTGCGCGGCGCGACATTGTCCTTCAGGTAACCGGTTTCGACATAGACGGGGCCGAGCGGCGGCAGATGGTCGCCGAAGAAGGCGATGACCGTCGGCCGCTCGCGCTTCTTCGCCCATTCGATCAATCGTTCGAGGCCACGGTCGGCATCGGCGGAGCCTTCGGCGTAGCTGAGCAGCGATTCCCGCGCCCATGTGCTGATCGGTGCCGCGACCTTGTGGGTCGGATTGTAATAGCGGTACGGCTCGTAGGGACCGTGGTTCTGCAGGCTGACGGCGAAGAAGAACACCGGCCGCTCGCTGGCGTCGGCCTCTGCGATGATCTCGTCGGTCATCGAGGCATCGGAAGCCAGCGGCCCGCGCTTTTCCAGTGGCGGCAGCGTCTCTTCCGAGCGGAAATCGTTGAAACCGAAATCGGCATAGACGGCGCCTCTGTTCCAGAACCAGTTGGTGCCCGGATGGATGGCGCGCGCCCGGTAGCCCTCGCTTTTCAGGAAGGTCGCCAGCGACGGCGTCGGCGTGCGCACATATTGCTGGTAGGGGATCGAGCCCGCCGGCAGGAAGGCATTGGAAAAGCCGGTCAGCGCCTCGAATTCGATGTTGGCGGTCATGCCGCCGAATTCCGGCGAAAACATATAGCCGGAACGCAGCGCCCGCACATTGGGGATCGGGTCAGGCGTGATTGTGACGCCGGGCAGCTTGGTCGGATCCCAGAAAGATTCGCTCATCACCACGATGATGTCGGGTTTCTCATCCGGTACCGAGGCCGCCACAGCAGGCCTGTCGATCGCGTCGATCGCCTTGTCGGAATAGCCCGCCGGCGCCGAGACATGCGCCATCGGCACGTTGAGCGCGAAGGCCAGCGCAAACCCGTTGGAGGCGTAGTTCTCCTTCTGGTCCCACATGATCGGGATGATCTGCAGCCGGTCGCGGGTCCACGAGAAGGTGGCGTAGTCCATGATTGAGACGAAGAAGGCGAGCAGCGGCACTGCCAGCGTCAGCCGCGCCAGCCGCCCTTTGCGGCTGAGGATCGGAACCTTGCGGCGCCACAACCGCCAGCCATAGATCAGCAGCGACAGGCCGGCGACGATGCCGACCGCCATGGCGAGCGCCGTCCAGGGCCGCTCGCGCACCAGGAGCGGCATCAGTGCCATGATCTGGCGCGAATAAAGAAAATCGGTTGGGTAGAGCGGATCGCCGAGATAATGCGACTTCTGATGCCCCACAAAGGCCAGCGCCAGCGTCAGCGGCGCCACGATCATCAGGCTCTGGTGACTGCGGCCAAACACGGCGTCCAGTCCCATCAGCACCAATGCAAAGACAATGATGGTGGTCCAGCCCGGCTTGAATGGCTGCAGGAAGAAGTCGACTGTGCCGAAGAAGTCGCCGCGCACGATCCATTCGATGGCGAACACCAGGATGGCGGAGGCAAGCAGCGTGACCAGACCGTAGCGGATGACCGGCCATCTGCGCCCCGGCAGGTAGCCGGTGGACGGATCGTCTTCCAAGAACTGTGGCGCGGGTACGGCCGCGCCCTTCCTGATCCTAGCCACGTCTCTTCCCCCGGCCCAAGCAACGCGTATTTCCACTCGCGCCACCGTTCTGTCATAGAACTGTCATGCAAAAGCTAGCGCCTGTGGCGAAAATAAGAAGAGCCAGCAAACGATTCGTGAGCGGTTTTCATCAGGTGTGATCGGCAAAAAGCCTTTGGGAACAGGGACTCGAGGTCAGCTCCGGTTCAAGCGAGAGCGGAAATGCCGCCTCCGGGCTTGACTTGACGGTCCGCCTTGCGTCACAGGCAGGAAAAATCAGCCGCTGGAGAGCGCCCAAATGGCCGTCGCATTCACCTTTCCGGGACAGGGCAGTCAGGCTGTCGGCATGGGCAAGGACCTCGCCGACGCCTTCCCCGAGGCACGCAGGGTGTTCGAGGAAGTCGATGATGCGTTGGGCGAAAAGCTGTCGAAACTGATCTGGGAAGGCCCGGAAGAGGCGCTGACCCTGACTGCCAATGCCCAGCCGGCGCTGATGGCGGTCTCGCTGGCGGGAATCCGCTCGCTGGAAGCGCGCGGCTTTTCGCTGAAGGACAAGGTTGCCTACGTTGCCGGTCATTCGCTCGGCGAATATTCCGCCCTTGCCGCGGCCGGTTTCGTTTCGGTCGCCGATGCTGCCCGGCTGCTGCGCATCCGCGGCAACGCCATGCAGGCGGCGGTGCCGGCCGGCGAGGGCGCCATGGCGGCGATCATCGGACTGGAACAGCCCGACGTCGAAGCCGCTTGCACCGAGGCCGCAACGGGATCCGGCCAGGTCTGCCAGATCGCCAACGACAATGGCGGCGGCCAGCTGGTGATCTCCGGCGCCAGGGCGGCGGTGGAACTCGCCGCGAAACTGTGCACCGAAAAGGGCGCCAAGCGGGCGCTGATGCTGCAGGTCTCCGCACCCTTCCATTCGGCGCTGATGGCGCCGGCGGCCGATGTCATGCGCGAGGCGCTGGCGGGCGTGACCAAGAATGCACCGGTCGTGCCCGTCGTCTCCAACGTCACTGTAGCCCCGACCCGCGACCCCGACGAGATCGCGCGCCGCCTGGTCGAGCAGATCACCGGCCGCGTGCGCTGGCGCGAAACGGTGGAGTGGTTCGGCGCCAATGGCGTCGCCACGCTCTTTGAGATCGGCGCCGGCAAGGTGCTTTCCGGCCTGGCGCGGCGGATCAGCCGCGACATCACCACATCGGCCGTCGGCACGCCGGCCGAAGTCGAGGCGGCGCTGGCCGCGCTTGCATAATCCACTGGCGATTCAACCTCTCCCGTGGGAAGGGTGTTCTCTTAAGATCAGGAGACGAAAATGTTCGAACTGACCGGCCGCAAGGCGCTCGTCACCGGCGCATCGGGCGGCATTGGCGAGGCGATTGTCCGGGTGCTGCATGCGCAAGGCGCCATTGTCGGCCTGCACGGCACCCGCATCGAGAAACTGGAGACCCTGGCCGGCGAACTCGGCGACCGGGTAAAGCTGTTCCCGGCCAATCTTGCCGACCGTGACGAGGTCAAGGCGCTTGGCCAGAAGGCCGAAGCCGAACTCGAAGGCGTCGACATACTGGTCAACAATGCCGGCATCACCAAGGACGGCCTGTTCGTGCGCATGGCGGACGCGGATTGGGACAGCGTGCTGGAGGTGAACCTCACCGCCGTGTTCCGGCTGACCCGCGAGCTGACCCATCCGATGATGCGCCGCCGCCATGGCCGCATCATCAACATCACCTCGGTGGTGGGCGTCACCGGCAATCCTGGCCAGACCAATTATTGCGCCTCCAAGGCCGGCATGATCGGCTTTTCCAAGTCGCTGGCGCAGGAGATCGCCACCCGCAACATCACTGTCAACTGCGTCGCCCCGGGCTTTATCGAATCGGCCATGACCGACAAGCTCAACGACAAGCAGAAAGACGCGGTAATGGCCGCGATCCCGACGCGCCGCATGGGCACGAGTGTTGAAGTGGCGTCGGCCGTCGCCTATCTCGCCTCCAACGAGGCAGCCTACGTCACCGGCCAGACCATCCATGTCAACGGCGGCATGGCCATGATCTGACGGGATATTGTCGGGTGATAAGAAGACATGGCCGGCTTGTGAAAAGAGACCATTTCGCCTTGGACCTCGGCCATTTTTCGTGTAATGCGGCCCGCAACCCGGCGGTTCGGGCAAAAACCGGTCCGGCATCGTTGCGTTTCCGGCAGGACCATCTTTCAGCTTGATTAGCGGCATTCTGCCCGCTAACGAAGACAGACAAACAAAAGACGAGGATGCCCCAAATGAGTGACACCGCAGAGCGCGTCAAGAAGATCGTCATCGAACATCTTGGCGTCGATGCCGACAAGGTGACCGAGCAGGCGAGCTTCATCGATGATCTGGGCGCGGACAGCCTCGACACGGTCGAACTCGTCATGGCGTTCGAAGAAGAGTTCGGCGTCGAGATTCCGGACGATGCGGCCGAGACCATCCTGACCGTCGGCGATGCCGTGAAGTACATCGACAAGGCTTCGGCCTGACACTATCCGCAGTCATCACCGGGGAGGACCTGCGATGAGGCGTGTCGTCGTCACGGGCCTTGGCCTGGTTTCGCCGTTCGGCATGGGCTTCGAGCACAGCTGGAAGGAACTTCTGACCGGCCGCAGCGCCGCCAAGCGCGTCACCGAGTTCGAAGTGGAAGATCTTGCCTGCAAGATCGCCCACGTCATTCCTCGCGGTGACGGCACCAACGGCACGCTCAATCCCGAAGCCGTGCTCGAGCCCAAGGAACTGCGCAAGATCGGCGACTTCATCCTTTACGGGATTGCGGCCGCCGACGAAGCGCTGAAGGATTCCGGCTGGGAGCCCAGCACCGAAGCCGAGCGCTGCGCCACCGGCGTCATGATCGGCTCCGGCATTGGCGGCCTCGAGGGCATCGCCGAGAACGCTATCATCCTGAAAGAGCGCGGACCGCGCCGTATCAGTCCATTCTTCATTCCCGGCAACATTATCAACCTGGTATCTGGCCAGGTATCGATCCGGCATGGGCTGAAAGGCCCCAACCACGCCGTCGTCACCGCCTGCTCGACCGGCGCGCACGCCATTGGCGATGCCGCCCGGCTGATCATCTTCGGCGATGCCGACGTGATGCTGGCCGGCGGCGCGGAATCGCCGGTGACCAGACTATCGCTTGCCGGCTTCGCTGCTTGCCGGGCACTGTCCACCGACCGCAACGACACGCCTGAGAAGGCCTCGCGTCCCTATGACCGCGACCGTGACGGCTTCGTCATGGGCGAGGGCGCCGGGGTCGTCGTGCTGGAAGAACTCGAACACGCCAAGGCGCGCGGCGCCAAGATCTATGCCGAGGTCACCGGCTACGGCCTGACCGGCGATGCCTATCACATCACCGCACCGGCCGAAGACGGCGACGGCGCCTTCCGCTGCATGACGGCGGCGCTGAACCGGGCCAAGCTGACGCCCGCCGACGTCGACTACATCAACGCGCACGGCACCTCGACCATGGCCGACACGATCGAACTCGGCGCCGTCGAGCGGCTGGTCGGCAACGCCGCCTCGAAAATCTCGATGTCGTCGACCAAGTCGTCGATCGGCCATCTCTTGGGTGCCGCGGGTGCCGCCGAGGCGATCTTTTCGATCCTCGCTATCAGAGACAACATCGCGCCAGCTACCATCAATCTTGACAACCCGGAACGGGAAACCGCGATCGATCTTGTTCCGAACACGCCACGGCATCGCCAGGTCGACGTGGCGCTGTCCAACTCCTTCGGCTTCGGCGGCACCAACGCTTCGCTGGTATTCCAGCGTTATACAGGCTGATTGCGGTATCGACCGGCGCGCCAGCGGTCTGTCGTCAATTTTGCCATATTCAAGCCTACTCTGCCGCTGGGGATTCGTCGCATCGGCCTGAAACCGAAGGCGCTTTTTTAAAAGCACGATGCGTAGGCTTGAAATGTTAGGGCACGCTGTGCGTCCAATCGGGCGCATGGTCGCTCTAAGAGATCAGATGGTAGGGCGCTAATGAACACCAATCCGGGCGGCAGCGGACAATTCGGACAAAACCAGCAGACCGGCCCGATCGTGCCGAAGACCGCGGCCGAAGCTTTGCGCCCGGAAGCCGGCACACCACCACCAAAGCGCTCGCGCGCCTCGCGCAGCCAAGTCGTCGTGTTCATGAACTTCGTCATCTCCGCGGTGATGTTGATGATCCTCGCCGCCGGCGTTTCGCTCTATTTCGGCAAGCAGGCATTCAACGAACCGGGCCCGTCGGTGGCCGGCGACACCTTCCTGGTCAAGCCGAGCACCGGCGTCCAGGATATTGCCGACCAGCTCGAACGGCGTGGGCTGATCAGCGATGCCCGCATCTTCCGCATCGCCGTGCGGGTCTATGGCAATGATTCAGCGCTGAAGGCAGGCGAATACGAGATAAAGCCGCGCGCCTCCATGCGCGACATCATGGAGCTTCTGAAGAGCGGCAAGTCGGTGATGTATTCGCTGACCATTCCCGAGGGCCTGACGGTCGAGCAGGCGCTGCAGCGCATCGCCGAGCAGGATGCGCTGACCGGCGACATGCCGGCCGCCAAGCCGGCTGAGGGCAGCCTCGCCACCGACACGCTGCGCTTTACCCGCGGCGCCACGCGCCAACAGATGGTCGACAAGCTGCTCGCCGACCAGAAGAAGCTGGTCGACGAGGTCTGGCAGCGGCGCGCGCCCGACCTGCCTCTGGCCAATGTCGACGACTTCGTCACCTTGGCCTCGATCGTCGAAAAGGAAACCGGCCGGGGCGACGAGCGCTCGCGCGTTGCCGCCGTCTTCCTCAACCGTCTGGCCAAGGGCATGCGGCTGCAATCCGATCCGACCATCATTTACGGCCTGTTCGGCGGCAAGGGCAAACCCGCCGACCGGCCGATTTATCAATCTGACATCCAGAAACAGACGCCTTACAACACCTATCTGATCAATGGCCTGCCGCCGACGCCGATCGCCAATCCCGGCCGCGCCGCGCTCGAAGCCGTCGCCAACCCGTCGAAGACCGATGATCTCTATTTCGTCGCCGACGGCACCGGCGGCCACGTCTTTGCCACCACGCTTGCCGAGCACAATGAGAACGTTGCCCGCTACCGGGCACTGCAGAAGAAGCAGGCTGAAGACGCCGCCAAGGGCGCCAAGACTCCGGGCCAGACCGATGCGCCGGCGGATGGCGACGACAACGGTGACGCAAGTGGCGATGCCGGCGATACGGGTGCCGCCCAGTAGCAGGCCGGCGCTTTCAGACGGATCGACCTTAAGCGACGCGGACAGAGGCGGACGCGCTGCTGCTTTGAACGAGTAGCGGGGTTCGAAGCGTTTTCGGTCTTGCTCGGGTGCCTCTGAATCTCGATTTCAGCCCTGCGAGATCGAAACGACAGCGGAAATCAACATCTTGCCGGTATTGCGATTCTGACATTCGCGCTGCCCGTGATATCGAACGCATGCGCAATTGTTAGAATCGGACCATCAGGGAGACACGAGCCGCATCATGAATTTGCAGAGCATGACCGGATTTGCACGCACTGTTGCCGAACATGACGGCGCCTCGATCGCCTGGGAGGTCAAGTCGGTCAACGGCAAGAGCGTCGAGGTCAGGTTGCGGCTGCCGCAAGGTTTCGAGCGGCTCGAACCGACTGTGCGGCAGACGCTGCAGAAGCGCTTTTCGCGTGGCAATTTCCAGGCGACGCTGACCGTCGGCCGCGCCGCCGGCCAGCAGGCGCAGCCAGTGGTCAACGAAGCCTTCCTCAGGGATCTGGCGGGCTTGGCCAAGCGGCTGCAGGACCAGTTCGGTGTTGGTCCGGCAACTGCCGACGGTCTGCTTTCCCTGCGCGGCGTGCTCGATATCCCTGAAACCAGCGAAACCGAGGAGGTGCGGGCAGCACTCGACGCGTCAATCCTGTCGGCGCTGGAAACGGCGCTTACAGGCCTCGAGCAGGCACGCCAGAGCGAGGGCGAAGCGCTGCGTTCGCTGCTTTCCGGCCATATCGACGCCATCGAGGCGTTGACGCTTCAAGCCGAGGCCGACCCGTCGCGCGAGCCGGCGGCAATCCGCGAGCGGATCGCCGAACAGGTGCGGCTGCTGATGGATGCGTCGGCCAATCTCGATGCCGGCCGGCTGCACATGGAAGCGGCGTTCCTGGCTACCAAGGCCGATATCCGTGAAGAGATCGACCGGCTGAAGACGCATGTGGCGTCGGGCAGAGCGCTGCTGGCAAATGGCGGCGCTATCGGCCGCAAGCTCGATTTTCTGGCGCAGGAATTCAACCGCGAATCGAATACGCTGTGTTCCAAGTCGAACGCCGCCACTGTCACCGCCATCGGGCTGGAACTGAAGGCGGTGGTCGACCAGTTTCGCGAACAGGTCCAGAATCTGGAGTAAACCCGAATGGGTGGCAAGGAGCCGATGGTTGCCAGGGATCTCGGATCCCGCATTCGCCGCCGCGGGCTGATGCTGGTCCTGTCGTCGCCGTCGGGCGCCGGCAAGTCGACGATCGCGCGCAACCTGCTGGAAAGCGACGGCAGCCTGGAATTATCGGTCTCGGTCACCACCAGGCCACGCCGCGGCTCGGAGATCGAGGGCGTCCACTATCACTTCCGCACCACGCGCGAGTTCGAGCGGCTGCGCGATTCCGACGCGTTGCTCGAATGGGCCGAGGTGCACGGCAATTGCTACGCGACGCCGCGCGAGCCGGCCGAACTGGCGCTGGCGCAGGGCCGTGACATGCTCTTCGACATCGACTGGCAAGGCGCCCAGCAGCTCAAGGAGAAGATGCGCGCCGACATCGTCTCGATCTTCATCCTGCCGCCGTCGATGAAGGAATTGAAGTCGCGCCTCAAGCGCCGCGCCGAGGACCAGGAGCACGTGATCGAGACCAGGCTGAAGAACGCCCGCAACGAGATCGAGCACTGGAAGGAATATGACTTTGTCATCGTCAACGACGATCTCGACCGCGCCTTCGCCGAAGTGCGTGGCATCGTGACGGCGGAAAGGCTGCGGCGCGACCGCCGGCCCGGGCTGTTCGATTTCGTCTCGGGGTTGCTGGACGAGAAGACGGAATAGGCAGCTGTCGTTCCCCGATGGCCGGCTGTCCCCATGAAGGCGTCTTTGGCAAACGATCTGGCAATATGGACGCTGTGGGCATCTGTTACTGGCTCGCGATATCTTTTATGAGTTCTGCCAATGGGGTTTCCTCGCCGGCAAAGCTCTCAATCATCGCATTCAGGACGTTTTCGCGACCGAGCATATCGGCATTGAATGGGAATCCCGCATTCTCCATCAGCATTGCCAGAAAGGTAAGCTGCGTGCGGCCGTTGCCTTCGCGAAACGGGTGGACGGCATTGATTTCCGCCAAAACATGCGCGGCCCGAACGGCGAAGGCGTCGAGGTCGAGTTCGCAGAGATAATCACCGTCGGCGAGTTCGCCGAAAATTCTATGCATTTCCTGGTTGATATACTCAGGATAGCAGAACCAGTTGCCCCCCTTGCCGATGGGGATGGCGCGAACCTCTCCCGCCCATTCATAAACGTCCTGGAACAGGTGATGATCGACGCCTTGTAGTGCTCGAAATCCAGACGGCCTGCGGGGATATGTTCGTCGGCCCTGGTCAGGAAAAGTGCCAACTCGAATGCATCGAGTTGGGCCTGGTCTTTGATATTCAGCCTGTTGCGGAGAACGGTCGTGCCTGGGTAGCACAGCGATCATGTTCAGCGGCATAGACCACCTGCCGATCCTACTTCTTGCGGGTTACTTGGTCCTTGATAAGCGCCCTGCGCTCATCCCCGCTCAGGCCGCGCTCACGGCTTTCCTTCAGAATGAAGCCCATACGTTGCGATAGCTTCAAGCCTTCAACCGCGCTGATTTTTTCGCCCCTGCCGCTGGTCAGGACAAACTGGCCATTTTGGGTCGGCCGGAGGCTTGAGGTACTCTTTTTCATATGACGACAATATCACGCTCGGCGACTCACCGGCAACTGCATGCCGCTATATGCTGCTTGTCGTCGCTGTCACACAGCATGCGATTTGGGTCCACGGCCGCGCCAGCGCCGCCGGTCAAAGCGCGTTTGTCAGCCGCACGAATTCCTCGACGCTGAGCGTCTCCGCACGCCGGGTCGGATCGATGCCGGCGCGCGTCAGCAGTGCCTCGCCACCCAGGCTCTTCACGCTCTGCCGCAGCATCTTCCGGCGCTGGCCGAAAGCGGCTTCGGTGACGCGGCCGAGTTTTTTCACGTCGGTTGACAAAGGGTTGGCGCGCGGCACCAGATGCACCACCGAGGACGTTACCTTGGGGGGCGGCGTGAACGCTTGCGGCGGCACGTCGAAGGCGATCCTCGCCTCGGTCCGCCAGCCGGCCAGCACGCCGAGCCGACCATAAGCATCGCTGCCGGCGCTGGCGACAATGCGCTCGGCCACCTCGCGCTGGAACATCAGCGTCATCGATTGATAGAAGAGCGGCCAGTCCGCCACGGTCAGCCAACGGATCAACAGCTCGGTGCCGATATTGTAGGGCAGGTTGGCGGCAATCCTCACCGGGCCGCCTTGTGACGCGGCATTGGCAAGAGCGGCAAAATCCGTCTTCAGCGCATCGCCGCTGATCACCTCGAGCCGGCCCGGATAGTGGTTGGAGACCTCGGCCAAGGCCGCCAGGCAGCGTTCGTCGCGCTCGATGGCGACGACGCGACGGGCACCGGCAGAGAGCAGCGCCCTGGTCAGCCCGCCGGGGCCGGGGCCGACCTCGATCACCGTGCTGTCGCTGAGGTCGCCGGCGACCCGCGCGATCTTGCCGGTCAAATTGAGGTCGAGCAGGAAATTCTGGCCAAGCGCCTTCTTTGCCTGCAGTCCATGGCGCTCGATCACCTCGCGCAGCGGCGGCAGCCCGTCAATGCTCATGAATTTTGGGCTCATGAATTTTGGGCTCATGATTTGGGCTCATGATTTTTGGCTCATGCAACTGCGGGCTTTGCGCCGGTATCGGCCAGCCGGCGGGCCAGCTTCAGCGCCGCGATCAGGCTGTCGGGACGTGCGATGCCCTTGCCGGCGATGTCGAAGGCTGTGCCGTGATCGGGCGAGGTGCGGATGAACGGCAGGCCAAGCGTGACGTTGACGGCCTCGTCGAAGGCCAGCGCCTTGGCCGGGATCAACGCCTGGTCATGATACATGCAGACCGCCACGTCGTAGCCGGCGCGGGCGCGCGCATGAAACATCGTATCGGCCGGCAGCGGCCCGAAGGCATCGATGCCTTGCGCCCGCAACATGTCGACCGCAGGACGAATGATGCGCTCGTCCTCTGTCCCCATGGCGCCGCTTTCGCCGGCATGCGGATTGAGGCCGGCAAGCGCGAGCCTCGGCCTGGCGATGCCGAAACGGCGTGCAAGATCGCCGGCGGTGATGCGCGCGATGGCAACGATCAGCTCCGTCGTCAGCGTCTTCGGCACCTCGGCCAGCGCGATGTGGATGGTGACCGGAACGGTGCGCAATTCGGGGCCGGCGAGCAGCATCACCGGCGTCACCGTGCCGCCGGTGTGGAGCGAGGCCAGATGCGCCAGATATTCGGTGTGACCGGGAAAGCCGAAGCCGGCATCGTAAAGCGGCTTCTTGGCGATCGGGCAGGTGACGACCGCGGCCGCGTGACCGGCAAGGCAGTCGGCGACGGCGCGATCGATGGCCTCGATGATACCGGCGGCATTGGCCGGGTCGGGCCGGCCGGGATCGTCGGTGAAGTGGGCCGCCAGCGGCACCACGGGCAAGGCGTGTTGAAAGACACCAGCTGCTTGGGCCGGCACCGTCTCGGCGATTGCCACCGCCGCGCCGAGCCGGCGCGCCCGCGCGGCAATCAGCGCCGGATCGGCGAGAAGATAGAAGGGCGCGGCACCGGAACCGCGGGCGCTCTGCCACGCGGCAATGGCGATTTCCGGACCGACGCCGGATGGATCGCCGACGCTCAGCGCCAGCGGAAGCTCTGTCTCATGCACGGCTGGGCCGGTTCAGCGCGTAACGATCTTGGCTTTCGCCTTCAGCTCTTCGACATACTTGGCCGAGAGCTCGTCGGCGTTCTTGCCGCCGCTGCCTTCGCTCTGGAACACCATCTGGGCCGCCTTGTCGTCGGAAACCTCGCGCGATGAGCAGATGCCGATGAATTCGATGCCGCGATCGGTCTCGCGCACGGCCGTGGCGGCGCCCAGCTTGGTGGCCTTGATCTGCTCGGCCCAGTCCGGCGGCAGTTGCGGCGCCAGCAATCGGGGGAGGTCGCGAACGGTGACGTCGATCAGGCCCTTGGCGAATTCACGCGTGGTGTTGCAGCCATTGAAGCGGGCGCGCATGGCTTCGGCCTCGCGCTTGCGTTTGGCGAGTGTGGCACTGCGCTCGGCCTTCGGCACCACGAAGATTACCTGCTGCAGCATGTACTCGGTGGCGCTTGGCTTGGCGCCGCCTTTTTCGAGCATGCGCTTGACCAGATCCTGTTCGCTCACCTCCCCGCCGCCGCCGCTGTAGCGTGCGCTCAGCGCCTGGTTCCACGCCATCTGGGAGCGGATGAATTCCTTGAAATGCTCCTTGGTCACGCCGGACTGCGCCATGACACCGTCGAGCTGCTTGAGCTGCATCTTGTTGCTCGAGGCAAAGCGCTGATAGGCAGCCTCTACCTGGGCGTCGGAGATGCGGATGCCGAGACGCCTGGCCTCCGCCATACGCAGCGTCTGGTCGATCATTTCCTGACCCGCGTCACCCTTCTTGCGCTGCAGTTTCAGGAAGGCAGCCCGGTGCGCGATGTCGCCGGTGGTGATCGGCATGTTGTTGACGACATACTTTATTTCACTGGCGAAGGCCGGCGGTACTATCATGGTGACGGAGACCGTGGTCGCCGCCAACAGGAGCGCGAATCCTGCCGAAAACAGGTATTTCCTCATCGAAAGCATCCCAATTCTAGCCCGGTTTTGGCCGATTCCAGCCCGATATTGGCGAAATCCGTGCCCGCTTTATGCGGCAAAACGATGTCGTCAGCCGGCTCTACTGGATGGAGTCGATCGAGCTTTGGGACGAGCCGAAATCGCCGAGCGTGCGGAACGACAGGTTGAAGCCGACATTCTGCGACACTTCCTTGGTGTTGATGTCGCGTGATTCCGAGTACGTCATCAGGTAGGTGAAGCAGGAATCATTGTAGGCAAAGCCGACGCCGTCCTTGACCAGCACGCTTTGTTGCAGGTCGTAGGTGCCGGTGCCGAAGACGCGCCAGTTTTCGGCCAGGTGTGTCGAGGCGCCGAGCGTGACTTCGTGGCGGTCGGTGGTGAAACCATAGAGGGGCTGCGCCTGGATGAAGGCGTATTTGGCGCTCAGCGAAACCGGCAGCCCGGAATAGGCGGCCTTCACCTCGGCACGGCGAACTTCGAAGGTCTGCTCGTCGAAGCGGCCGCTGAGCGAACCGGAGAAGCCGCTCGGGCTGCTGAAGCCGACAAGGCCGACATAGTCGGAGGTCGAAGTCTCCAAGCCGGAATCGGCGCCCGCATTGACCAGATCCGGTGAATCGAACGAGTTGCGCCCGCCCAACTGGTAGGATTGGCCGAAGATCGCGTTGGTGCCCCAGCCATTGTCGTAGGCGCCGGAATAGCGGAACCCGACATTGGCGCGGCTGCCGCCTTCGACGCGGTCGTAGCCGGAGAACTTGTCGCGCTCGAACAGCGTCGTGGCGTCGAAGACGAAGCTCTGTGCATCCTCGTTGGGAACGGCGAGCCCGCCGACATACTGCTCATTCGGGCGCATGAAGACCTGCGCCATCGGCTCGACGATATGGCTGGAGCCGGTCATCGAGAACAGCACCGGCCAGCGCATTTCAAGTCCGGCGGTCGCCATGTACCGGGCGAAGGAAGACCGCATGTCGTCGGCGGCACCGACATTCGTCGCCATCTGGTTTACCGCAGTCAGCGAAGCCGAAGAAGCGTTGAGATAGTCGACGTCGCCCTGCAGAGCCAGAAGCGGCGTCAACTGCAATCCGCCGTCCGTGGTGAAGGTACGCTTCCATTCGGCCTCGGCGGTGAGGCGACCGGATTCGCCCTCGATGCCGCGCACGCGCTGGACGCCTGAGCCCGGCACATAGGGGGTAAAATAGGCCTGATCGAGATCGTCGCGGCGGATGATGCGCGCATTGACGTTGAACGACAGCTGGCCGCCGGCCACCGACATGTCGGGGATGTAGGCATAGTCGAGCGACGGCAACACCCAGGGCTGCTTGTCGCTGCGCGATGCGACGTTGCCGTCCGGTGTGTTCTCCTGAACCTGGAAGCGCATGGCGCGCACATCGAAATAATTGCGGTCGTTTAGGCCGGTCAGGTAGACCGACGATTGATGCACGGCGTCGTTGTAGCCTTCGATCGTGTAGGTACGCGAAAAATTCTTGTCGGTCTGAAGCAGGATATCCCAGCCGAAGTCCCAGCGCGGATTGATGGCGAACTGGCCTTTGGTGCCCATCATGCCGCGGAATTTGTTCGGATCGCCTGCTGGCCCCGAATTGACATTGTAGCCGTCGGGGAAAGCCGCGAAATCACGGAAAGCGCCAGGGTCCTGCTGGTTGATTCCGGCAAGCTTCAGCGTGTACTGGCCATTGTTGAAGCGCTGGCGCCACTCGGCCTCGCCGAGGAAACCCTGCTTGGTGTAGCCGCTGCCGGTAACGGTGAGGTCGTAGGTCGGCGACAAAGCGAAGTAGTAGGGGACTTTGACGCCGACGCCGAGACGGTTGTTGTAGCCGATGCTGGGGATCAGGAAGCCGCTTTTGCGCTTGACCGTCGGGTCGGCGATCTCGAACGCCGGCAGATAAGCCAGCGGGAAACCGAAGAATTCGAAATTCGCATTCTCGAAGCGAACCGTCTTCTTTTCGCCGTTCCAGATGATCTTCCTGGCTTTGATCCGCCAGGTCGGCGCCTTGTCCGGCTTGTCTTCGCAAGGCTCGCAGGCCGTATAGACGCCGTTGTGGAACGTTGTCAGCACGCCGCCCATGCGCTCGGCGCTTTCGGCGGCGAAATAGGCTTTTTCGGGCGTTTCGACGCGCAGCGCATTGACGAAACCGTCAGCGAAATCGTCGGTAATATCGATATGCTGCGAGTTGATCTTGGTGCCGTCGCTGTTGACGATCTCGACATTGCCGCTGGCAACCAGCCGCTTGGTGTTTCGATCATAGACGACGCGCTGGGCGACGAGCTTGTTGCCGCCATAGTCGATCTGGACGCCGCCGATGGCGGTGACCGTCTGGTTGTCGTTGTTATAGACGAGCGTGTCTGCCGCCAGCAGCATCTGGGAGCCGGAAGGAACCTTCGTTGCCACGTCGGTGACGTCCTGCGCCAGCGCAGGAGCCGTCAGCACGCCGCAGGCGAGCAGGCATGCCAAGGCGCTCGCCGAATAGAGGCGCGCCAAACCGGCCTGCCTATGGCTGCGCAAAGCCGCCTCCCTCACTAGCCGTCTTCCTTGTATAGCAGGAATGTCACCCCAAAGAACATAGCCACGACAACCGGAACCCATGCAGCCACGGCTGTGGGCACGAATCCCGCAACGCCGAATGCCTTGACCAATACCGAAACGACATAAAGCAGAAACCCGGCGAGGACGCCACCCAGAATCATCGTTGCCGACTGCCCCATCCTCGCAAATCGCATTGAAACTGTTGCCGCAATCAGCGTCATGGCCACAAGCAGGAACGGTAACGCCACCAGCGAATCGAACTGCATGGCGAAGGCATTTGCCTTGAGGCCGAAGGAGCGGGCAACCTCAATCTTGCCGGGAAGGTCGTAAAACGGGATGGTTTCGGGGCGCGCCAGCCGTTCCTGCACGAATTCCGGCTTGAGGTTGGTCGGCAACTGGTCGGTCGTTTCGGAACGGATGTTGCCGTCCTTGAACACCTTGACGTCCTGCAATTCCCAGTAGCCGTCGCGCAGAAAGGCCCGCGCCGCGTCCTTGCGCTCGACGATATTGCCCTGCGGATCGAGGACGAAGAACACGGTGTCGGCCATTTCCAGGCCCTGGTTCAGGATGGCGCGGGCGCCGATGATGGTGTCGCCGGAGTTGGTTTTCTGGCGGATCCACGGCGTGGCATCGGCCGCCACCGCGTTCGAATTGCCGGATCGCAGCTGGTTTTCCATCTGCTCCGACCATGAGAAGCCATGCGCGGCGATCGGATTGAGCACGCCGACCGACAAAATGCCGAATAACAGCGCACCGATGCAGCAGGGCAACAGAAACTGCCAGGCCGACACTCCGGCCGAGCGCGCAATCACCAGCTCGTATTTGCGGTTGAGCGACACCAGCGTCGCCATCGCCGAGAACAGGCCGACGAACGGCACCGTCTGCAGCATGATCATCGGCATCCTCAGCGCCGAGATCGCGACCGCCGTGCCGTAGGTGAAGCCCGGCAGGCCGGTGATGCGGCCGGACAGCTCGGTGAAGTCGATCAGGAACACCAGCGCCAGAAGGCCGATGAAGAACCAGATCGTGATCGACACGTAGCGAAAGAAGAAGTAGCGGCCCAGGGTCCAGCCCATCGTCAGGCTCCCTGGCCGGATGTGTAGCGCCGATTGAGGCGCAGCTTGAGCGCCGTCCAGCCATCGCTGACGCGGCCGGCGAAATTCGTCATCCAGTCGGCCCAGCTGCCGGGCAGTTCCATGCTTCGCGAGGTGACGATGAACCAGATGGCGACCGCCGAGGCGATGACCGGCACGCCATAGACCATATAGGCGTATTGCGGGATCTTGTCGGCCTTGCCGGCGGCAAAGAAGCCCAGCCAGCGCACGAACAGCGCAATGGCGATGGCTGTGATCAGCGGGTGGATGCGCGCCTCGCGGTGTGAGCGCGCATCGCCTGCCACGGCCAGCGCGATCAGCGCGAACACCAGCGAATAGGACCATTCGGAAAAGCGCTGGTCGAGCTCGGCCTTGTAGGCGCCGGGCCTGCGCTGGAAGATCTTGTCGTTCGGATCCGGGTTGAGCAGGTATTGCGTCGTTCGGTCCTTGGGCAGGAGCATGATATCGTTCGCCGCCGACATGAAGGCGGAAAGGTCGAAGGCGTAGGACGTGAAGCGGATGACCGACAGGTCGCCGGTCAGCGTCTTGCGATGAATGACGCCGTCATTCATCATCAGCACCTTCTCGTCACCCTTTTCGACGACGCTGCCGCTCTTGGCATAATAGATCAGATTGGCGCCTTCCTCGCGCGAATCGGCCACGAAGATGCCGCCGAGCCGGTTGTCCGGCAGCCGCTCGCCTATTTGCAGGAACAGCCCGTCGTCGATCTTGCGGAACGTGCCTTCCTGGATGATCAGCGACAAGAGATCGGCGCGCGAGGATGCTATCAGCTGGCGGTTCTTCTGCCTGGCATAGGGTTCGACGCCATTGTCGACCGCGAAGGAAAAGACGCTGGCCGCCAGCGCGATCAGCAGGACCGGCCGCACAATCGTCCAGCGCGAGGCGCCGGCGGCGTTGATGACGGCCAATTCCGAATCGGAGTTCATGACGCTGAGCGTCTGGGCCACCGCCACCACCAGGGCGAATGGCACCACGATCGGGATGATGGTGGGGATGATGAGGCCCGCGACCTCGAAAAAGGTGAGCGCCGATTGGCCACTGTCGGTGACCAGGTCGATGCGGGCAAGCACCTGCGTCGTCCAGACAATGGCCAGCGTCCAGATCAGCGCAGCGAGAAACACCGCCAGTGCGCGACGCATGATGTAGCGTTCAACGACCTTCATGTAAGGCTTTTCTCGATTTGCCGAACGGCATCATGCCCGCCGACAAGGTAGTCGTCCGGCTGCGGCTGTACAACTGGGTGCGTTTGGCCATTTCTTTCAGGCGGTTCGATCCGATTCTCCGTCCCACATCGCCCGTCCCGCAGGCCGGAGTGTCGGCGGCAATGGATAAGAAAGGGAGAACATCGATGGTTAACAACAGGTTGCGGCAGGAAAGCGGGGCCGTGCCGCGACGAATCGTTATCGATTCCGCTGCGCATATGAGCCCTGATTCCGGCAAAGTCTTGCCAAATCAAGGAAAACGACCAAATGTCGCGCATCTTCCCTGAGAATGCATTTTTCCTGAAAATCTGAGCCGTTTCCCGAAAGCAGGACCTGATGACTTTGAGACCATTGATCGCCTTCGCCAAATTTGCCGCACCCAAAAAGGGCAGCATCTTCGTGCTGGCGGCCGACGATGGTGGCCTTGGCGAACCGGCAAAGGCCTGCGACCCCTCAGGAACGCTGGCGCGGGCGTTTCCGGTGGCGGAGTTTTCCGGAAAATTCGCCGGTGTCGTCGAAGTGTTGGCGCCGCAGGGAACATCGCTCGACCGACTGGTGGCGGTCGGCGCCGGCAAGGTCGCCGGCCTCGATGACTTTGCCTGGCTGAAGCTTGGCGGCACCATCGCCGCGTCCCTGCGCAAGGCAGCGGAGGTGGCCGTCATCCTCGATGTGCCGGGCGCAAAGATTGGCGGCAGGCAAGCGGCGAACCTTGCCGCCGGCATCATTCTGCGCAGCTACTCCTTCGACAAATACAAGACCAGGAAAGACAAGGACGATGCCGAGCCGAAGAAACCGGTCAAGGTGACCATCCACACCGCCGATCCTGCCGCGGCGAAAAAGGCCTTCGCCGACGAGGTTGCGGTCATCGACGGCGTGCTTCTGGCGCGCGACCTTGTCAACGAACCGGCCAATACGCTCGGCCCGATCGAATTCGCCGCCCGCGCCAAGGAACTGGAAGCGCTCGGCGTCGAGGTCGAGATCCTCACCGAGAAGGAAATGAAGAAGCTCGGCATGGGCTCGCTCCTCGGTGTCGCGCAAGGCTCGCCACGCGGCGCCCGGATGGCTGTCATGCAATGGAAGGGCGGCAAGGCCAAGGACGCACCGGTCGCCTTCGTCGGCAAGGGCGTCACCTTCGACACCGGCGGCAATTCGATGAAACCGGCTTCCGGCATGGAGGACATGAAGGGCGACATGGGCGGCGCCGCGGCCGTCATCGGGCTCATTCAGGCGCTAGCCGCGCGCAAGGCCAAGGCCAATGTCGTCGGCATCGTCGGGCTGGTGGAAAATGCCGTCGACGGCCATGCCCAGCGCCCCGGCGACATCGTCACCTCGATGTCGGGTCAGACCATCGAGGTGCTCAACACCGATGCCGAAGGACGCCTCGTTCTGGCCGACGCGCTGTGGTATTGCAACGACCGCTTCCAGCCGAAATTCATGGTCAATCTGGCGACGCTGACCGGCGCCATCATGGTCGCGCTCGGCCAGCATTATGCCGGCCTGTTCTCCAACAATGACGAACTTTCGGACAGGTTGACGGCGGCCGGCCAGGCGAGTCAGGAGCGGCTGTGGCGCATGCCGCTTGGGCCCGAATACGACAAGCTGATCGATTCCAAGAACGCCGACATGAAGAACATCGGCGGCCGCTATGGCGGCGCCATCATCGCCGCGCAGTTCCTGCAGCGCTTCGTCAAGGAAACGCCGTGGGCGCATCTCGACATCGCCGGCACCGCGATGGGCTCTCCGCCGAGCGAGATCAACCAGTCCTGGGGCTCGGGTTTCGGCGTCAGGCTGCTCGACCGGCTGGTGCGCGACAATTACGAGGGATAAGGCAGGGCATGGCCGATGTCCTGTTCTACCACCTGACCGAATCGACGCTGGAGGATGCGCTTCCCGGCCTGCTCGAGCGCAGCGTCGATCGCGGCTGGCGCGCCGTGGTGCAGACCGGGACCGAGGAGCGGCGCGATGCGCTCGACCTGCATCTGTGGACATTCAGGGACGATTCGTTCCTCGCGCACGCGACCGACCGTGAAGCCCATCCGGCCGAACAGCCAATCCTGCTCACCACGAGCGACGCCAACCCCAACCAGGCGCAGATACGCTTCCTCGTCGATGGCGCCGCACCCGCCGATCTCGCCGGCTACGAACGCGCCGTGTTCCTGTTCGACGGCCATGACGCGGCCCAGGTCGAAAGCGCGCGGACGCATTGGAAGGTGTTGAAAGAAGCGGGCCACGCGGTCACCTACTGGCAGCAGACGCCCGACCGCCGCTGGGAGCGCAAGGCGTAAGCGCTTTTGCCGGCGCGTCTTGAAAACGACGCTGTTGTCGCCGAACGATCCGACTTAGGAATTGCGAAAAGCGCAACTCAAGCGGCGGGCTGAGAATGCGGATCAGGATCATCGGAACCGGGCGAGCCGTGCCGGCTCGATGCGTGACGTCGCGCGCCCTCGACGCGCGGCTGGGGTTTGGCGACGGACATTTCGAGGCCGCGACCGGCGTCATCGAACGCTATGTCTGCGACGCCGAATCGCAGGTCGACCTTGCTTGTGCCGCAGCCCGTCTGGCGCTTGCCGATGCCGAACTTGAGGCAGGCAGTGTCGATCTGGTCATCGGCGGTTGCGGCGTGCCTTATCAGCCGTTGCCGTCGACGGCTCCGCTGGTCATGCAGCGCCTCGGCCTTGCCGATGGGTCGGCGGCCGCCTTCGACGTCAACAGCACCTGCCTCGGTTTCCTCACAGCGTTCGAGACCGCGTCGCGCCTGATCGAGGCCGGGCAATGCCGGACGGCGCTGGTGTTCTCGTCTGAAATCGCCTCGCGCGCCCTGCCGTGGCAGGACCAGCCGGAAATTGCGGCCCTCTTCGGCGATGGCGCGGCGGCCGCCGTGCTGCAACAGGCAGCCCCTGGCGAAGGTGGGGTGGCGGCCAATCTGATGCGCACCTACCCTTCCGCCTATGCGGCCTGCAGCATCGGCTCCGGCGGCACCCGGTTCGACTTTCATCTGGAGCCCGAGGAATTCGCCCGCCACAGCCTGTTCCACATGGAGGGTAAGGAACTGTTTCGCGTCACGTCACGCCATTTCAACGGCTTTGTAGCGGAGTTGCTCGATCGCGCCGGCTGGCGGCACGACGATGTCGACCTCGTCGTGCCGCATCAGGCAAGCCCTTTCGCGCTCGCCCACATGGCGCGCCAGACCGGCTTCGCCAGGGAAAAGCTCGTCGACATCGCGGCGCACTACGGCAATCAGATCGCCGCTTCCATCCCCTTTGCGCTCGACGTCGCGCGCCGCGAACAACGCATAGTGCCCGGCGCCAAAGTGCTGTTCCTCGGCACCTCGGCCGGCGTGTCGTTCGGCGGCATGGCGCTGGAAGCATGACCGTGGGACGCGTCCTCGTCACCGGCGCCAGCGGCTTCCTGGGCGCGCATGTCATGGCGCGGCTGGCTGCACTGGGTACACCGGCGCTGGGTCTTGGCAGGGACGCCAAACGCTGCGCGGCGCTCGAAGCCGCTGGTCATCGGGTCGTTCGGCTCGATTTGTCTCAACCGTTCGATGCAGCTGCCGCGCGCGCTCTCGACGGAGTCGATGCGATCATCCACTGCGCGGCACTTTCCGCGCCCTTCGGCAGGTTGGCGGATTTCCAGACGGCAAATGTCACAGCTACCCGCAACCTCAGCGATTTCGCGCGCGGGCAAGGCGTGCGCCGCTTCGTCCATATCTCCAGCCCGACGGTCTGTTTCGCCTATCGCGACCAGCTCGGAGTTTCCGAGAATGCGGCCTTGCCCCCTCCGGTCAACCGCTATGCCCGCACCAAGCGGCAGGCCGAGGAGATCGTGCTGGCGGCGCCTGAGATCAGCCCGGTGGTGCTGCGGCCGCGCGGCCTCTACGGTCCCGGCGACCGCACGCTGCTGCCGCGTCTGCTGCAGGTGGCACGGCAGCGCCCGCTGCCGCTGTTTCGCGACGGCAAGGCGCGCATCGATCTCACTTATATAGAGGATGTCGTCGATGCGGTGCTTGCCGCGCTGTCCGCCGGCAGCGCTGCCGAGGGACAGGTATTCAACATCTCCGGCGGCGAAGTGGTGCCGGTCCGCCGCATTGCCGAGGCGGCCTGCGCCCGCGCCGGCGTGCAGCCGCGCTGGCGCAGAATGCCGCTCTGGCCCGCCATGCTGGCGGCCGGGATAGCGGAGACGGTAGCGAATATATTGCCCGGCTGCCCGGAACCGCCCGTGACGCGCTACGGTCTTGGCCTGTTCGCCTATGCGCAGAGCCTCGATCTTTCCAAGTCAGGCCGCATCCTCGGCTGGGCGCCGAAAGTGTCGTTCGAGGAAGGGCTCGATCGCACATTCGGCAAGGCGACGGAAAGCAGGGAGGCTGCGTGAAGATCGTCTTCGCCAACAGCGCCTCTGTCGGCGCAGTCGAGCGCCTGATCCTGCGCGGCGGCAGCTGGGCGAAGGTCAGGCTACGTGTCCGCTACGGCCTGATCATGCATCCGCAGGCCGGCCCCGTACTGGTCGATACCGGCTACACGCCGCATGTGACACAAGGCAGCGAGCGCAGCACGGCGTTGCGTCTTTACAGTGCGATCCTCCGGCCCCAGCTCAACGAAGCCGAGCAGCCGCTCGCGGTACTGGCGCGCTTCGGCCTGTCTTTGCAGGATGTGCGCACCGTCATCGTCACGCATTTCCATGCCGACCACATGTCGGGCCTGTCGCTGTTTCCCAACGCTCGGCTTATCGCCAATGACACCGCCTGGGCGCGGGCGAAGGCCAAGACTTCCCTGCAGAATCTGCGCCATGGCGTCTTCAAGGAACTGTTCCCGTCTGACTTCGAGGCCCGACTTGACGGGCTGTCGTCGAAGCGGCAGGTCGAGCCGCGTGGCGGCGTACCGGGCGGCGCCGATCTGTTCGGCGACGGCAGCGTCATCGCAGTCGGTCTGCCCGGCCATGCCGATGGCCAGTTCGGCCTTTCGTTCCCAAATCTGGAGCGGCCGCTGCTCTACGCCGTCGACGCGCAATGGTTGTTCGCGGCCCTTGTCGAAAACCGAACTCCCGGTCTGCCGGCAACCCTGCTGGCCGAGGATGCCGCCGCGATCGAGCCGACCAGCGTAATGTTGCGCCGGTTTCTGGCGACCGGCGGCGAGGTTGTTCTTTGTCATGATCCGGCGGTGACGGCCTACGATCTGGCCGGAGAGAGCGCATGAACGGGCCGACGGAAGCGGCCCGTTCGTTTGTGTTGACGCAATGGCTCTCGCGCAAGAGCCGTGAGAATTTCGAACGCTGGCAAGGTCATGCCTTGCGCCGCTTTCTCGACCGCGACCTGCCGCGCGCGCCGTTCTACGGCAAGACGCCGCGTCATCTCGGCGATCTGCCGGTGACCGACAAGGCGACGCTGATGGGCAATTTCGAGCGCTTCAACATTCATGGCGTCTCGGCCGCCGAGGCCTGGAAGGCGCAGGCCGGCGATAGCCGCATTGGCGAGCTGACTGTCGGCTCCAGCACCGGCACGTCGGGCAATCGTGGCCTGTTCGTCATTTCCGAGGCGGAAAAATACCGCTGGCTGGGCACCATCCTGGCCAAAGCCGTGCCCGATCTGCTCTGGCGCCGGCAGCGCGTTGCGGTGATCCTGCCGCAAAACACCGGGCTCTACGATAGCGCGCGCAAATCGCGGCGTATCGACCTGCGCTTCTTCGATCTGACGCGCGGTCCGGAGAGCTGGCGCGGCGCTCTCGAAGATTTCGCGCCGACGGTGATCATCGCGCCACCGAAGATACTGCGGCACTTCGCGGCCGAGGGCTTTCGGCTCAAGCCGCAGCGTGTCTTCAGCGCCGCCGAAACGCTCGACCCGGTTGACCGGCCGGTCATCGAGGCATTCTTTGGTGGTCAGGTCGACCAGATCTACATGGCGACCGAAGGGCTGTTCGCCGTCACCTGCCGCCAGGGCGGGCTGCATCTGGCCGAGGATTCGGTGTTCTTCGAGTTCGAACCGGCCGGCGACGGCCTGGTCATGCCGCTGATCACCGCCTTTCGCCGCCGGACCCAGATCATGGCGCGCTACCGGATGAACGACTTGCTGCGGCTGTCCGAAAAGCCATGCCGCTGCGGCTCGCCGCTGCGCACGCTGGACGAGATCGTCGGCCGCATGGACGACGCTTTCCGGCTAGCCTCGCCGCACGGGCAGCTCCTCGTCACGCCCGACATACTACGCAATGCGGTGCTCAAGGCCGACCGGCGCATCGACGATTTCCGCCTGGTCCAGACCGCTGAAGATGCAATCGAACTCAGCCTGGCCCCCGGGCTTGCCGACGAAGCCGCCACCGCCGCCCATCAGTCCGTGCGCAATTTGCTGGCGGCGCGCCAGGCGACAGCTTCGGTCAGCCTTGTTCGCAGGGACCTGCCGTTGGAGACCGGCCGCAAACTGCGTCGGGTCGAATGCCACCTGGGAGCGGCATCATGAACCGGCTCGCTATGTTGCCACTCGATCAGACGAACCGGGTAGAAAACAACCCGCGTGAGGTCGAAGCCTTCGTTCAGCTTTTCAACGAGGTGCCGGTGCGCGACCTCGTGCGCAATCTGACAGTGGCTGTCGAAACCTTCGAGATCGCCGGCCGCTCCTTTCCGCTGACGCTGAACGACAGAAGCGAAGCGCCGAACTGCTACATCTGCTGCCCGTCCAGCGCCTATGTCGACTATGCCATCGACGAGATCCGCAATTTCGTCTCCTCGCCCTTGCTGCAAAAAACGATGCGGATGCTGATCGGCCTGTGCGCGCCGCTGGTCAGGATGAGCGGCCTTGACCATCAGGTTCAGGTCAACAACTGGCTCTATTCGACCAATCCGGTGCCGCTGCTCGATCGCAACGCGGTCGCGGCGATGCGCGACGATCTCACCGCGCGTTTTCCCGATCGCGCTGTTCTCATCCGCTCCCTGAACGAGATCGCCGATCCGTCGACAATCGCAGCGCTGAAGGCGGAGGGTTTTCGAATGCTGGCGGCGCGGCAGATCTACATCTTCGCAGGCGACGGTTCGGCCATGACCAACGACATGAAGCGCGACCGCAAGCGGCTGCCCACGACGCCTTTCGAGCAGGTCGGCAATGGCGACTTCACCGAGGCCGACTATGCGCGCGCCGAAGCGCTCTACCGGATGCTCTATCTCGACAAATACACGCCGCTCAACCCGCACTACACGGCCCGCTATATCGGCGAGACGCACCGTCGCGGCATCCTGCAACTGGCAGGCCTGCGTCGTCCCGGCGGTGAACTGGTCGCCGTCGCCGCTTTGTCTCAGAACGGCAGGACACTGACGCAGCCCATCGTCGGCTACGACACCGGCCTCCCGGTGAGCGAAGGCCTTTACCGCATGATGATGGCGCTGGCGCAGGATCATGCGATGGCGCACAGCCTGTTCTTCAACATGAGCGCCGGTGCCGCCGCCTTCAAACGCTTGCGCGGCGCCGCGGCGACGGTGGAATACAACGCCGTCTATGCTGCCCATCTGCCGCGCCGCCAACGCATGGCGGTGCGGATCATGGAATTTGTGCTCGCGAAGATCGGCATTCCCCTGCTCAGGAGATTTGAACTTTGAGCGACACCCGGCAGCAGAAAGACAAAGACTATTGGCAGGCGGTGATGCGGTCTGCCGACATCAAAGCCAAGCCGAAGCGCATCCTGTTCGACGGCGCGCCACTGGTGCTGTTCCGCTCGGCGAAAGGCATTGCCGCCCTCTTCGACCGCTGCGCTCACCGCCTGGTCGAACTCTCGACCGGCAAGGTCGTCGGTGGCGAGATCGAATGTCCCTATCATGGCTGGCGCTACAATGGGGAAGGGCGCTGCACCGCCATTCCCGGCCATGTCGGCGACGTCCCGCATTACCGTATCCGCCGCTACAGCGCGATCGAGCGCGACGGCGTCGTCTTCGTCTCGGCAGGCACGCCTGAGGGCGAGCCCTATCTCCATTGCATGCAAGGCAAGGATGTCGTCGTGAAGCGGGTGCGAAGCTCGGCGCGATCGACGGTGCTCGACGCCGCCGAGAACATTCTCGACGCCACTCACACCCACTTCACCCACAAGGGTGTGCTGCGCGGCCTGACCGCAAAGCGCCATCTCGTGCGCGTCGAGGTGACCGGCGGCAAGGGCTGGGTCGAAAGCTGCTACACCGGCGAGGACCGCCAACAGGGGCTGGTCAGCCGGCTGCTGGAAGGCGAGCGCGCCAAGACCATCGGCCGCTACCGCCATCCCGGCATCGTCGAACTCGAATATTGGGGCAAGGGCGGCTTGGCGCTGGCGACCACTTTCCATTTGCGTCAGGCGGACGAACGGACCGTCGAAGGCGTCGGCTGGCTGATCGGCCCGCGACAGGGCCTGTTCGGCGAACTCAAGGCGCTTGCTTTCCGGCCGCTCTTTGCCTTTGCCCTGCAGCAGGATCGCCATGTGCTGAAATCGGCCAGCGACAACGCCCGTATATCGCCGCAGGTTCAGCCGGCGATCGGCCCGCTGGATTTCCTGCGCCGCGACATAGCGGCGATCATCGACGGCAAGATGCCACCGGCGGCGGCAGAGCCGCGGGTGCACCAAATCGAGTTGTAATCTAAAGTTCACGGCACTTGATTCCAGTTCTGCTGTAAATTATAGTTCACGGATGATCGAAGTTCGATCCACTGACGAATTCCGAAAATGGCTCAGAGGGCTCACGGACATTCGCGCCGTAAAGAAGATCACCCAACGGATTGTCCGCGTTCAGGCTGGGCTGTTGGGAGATGCCAAGTTCTTCGATGGCATAGGAGAATTGCGCGTAGATTACGGTCCGGGATACCGCGTGTACTTCGTCCGGCGCGGCAACACGGTCATTATCCTGCTCTGCGGCGGTGACAAAGGCTCGCAGGACAGGGACATCGGAAAAGCCAGGAAAATGGCAAAGGAAGTTTGATATGACCCTCAGAACCACACCATTCGACGCCGCCGAATATCTTGATGATGCTGAGTCTCAAGCCGAACTGCTCGCTGATGCGTTCGAGACCGGGGACGCGACTTATATTGCGCACGCCCTCGGCATTGTCGCGCGCGCCCGCGGCATGACAAGCATAGCGAAGGACGCCGGCGTGACCCGAGAGGCACTCTACAAGGCGCTGAGCGAAAAGGGCGATCCGCGCCTCAGTACATTGCTGGGCGTAACCAAGGCGCTTGGCCTGCAATTGTCCGCAAAGCCAGTTAATCCCGTTTAGGCAACCTTAGCAGGACTTACGCACTCAGCTGAAAACGGGAAGTTCCGCTTCAACTCGACTAGTCCTGTTCCGGCCCATTCCACTCGATATCGCGCGTCGACGCAGCCTGAAGGCTGATGCGCTGGCGCAGTGCTGTGCCGGCGATCTCGGCCAGCGTGCGCCACTGCGCCCGCTTCGGCGCGGGGTCGCCCGGCCAGTCGAGCAGCTCATCGGCATCGTGCATCGCCTGGCGAAAGCTGCCGAGACCACCGGAGCGCAGTGCCGCCGGCATCCCGTAGATCCACATCGCAAGCCTCACCGTCTGCGGCGCCGTCACGTCGGGCTTCACCTCGGCGCCATCCTCCAGGACCGCGTCGGCGAAGCGCCGCGGATCGCGAAAGAAGTGCAGGCCGCTCACGGCGCGCGGATTGCACTCCAGTGGCAGCACCCTGCCGTTGTTCTCGCGCATCAGGTCGAAGGATATCTGGCCGGTCCAGCCGGCGCCGGCGACGAAGGTTTCGACGAAGCGCCGCGCCGCGATATCCTCGACCGGCTCGAAACAGATGCCGGCGCCCTTGCCGGCGCGATAGAGCGAACGGTAGAGCGCCAGCGCTTTGAGTTCACCCTCGATCGCCACCGCATAGGCGCTGATCTCTTCACCGGCGACGTAGCGCTGCGCCACCCAAGGAGCGGCGGGCGAGGGGCGGACGGCGTCGAGTTCGTCCGGCGATGGCCGCAGCAGTACGTCACGGGCAAAACGTGACCACACAGGTTTGAACACCAATTCGCGCGATTGGCCACGAACGCCGTCGAGATCGGCCTCGCTTTGCAGCAGTATCGTTTCCGGCACGTCGAGCCCAAGGCTCTGCGCCAGCCGGATGAAGGCATGCTTGTCGTGAACGCGGGCGAGCATCGCCATCTCGGGTGCGAAGAGGCGGGCCGGCATGGCGCGGTGCTGCCAGAGACGACCGAGATAAAAGACTTCCTCGCAGGTCGGGATAACGAGTTCGATGCCTTCCGCGCGGACAAGCGCTTCCACCGCCTTGGCATAGGCGTCGGCGGCAAAGCGCGGCGGCGGCAGGCGATGGTAGGCGGCGCAGGCCGTGCTCGCTGCGGCGATCGGCCGGGCCGGGCTGTCGGCCAGGATCACCCGGCGACCGGCGCCATGCAGCAGCCGCGCCAGGTGCAGCGCCACCGGCGCGCGGGCACCGGTGATCAGCACGGTGCTATTGGGCATGAGCCACCGGCATCGGTTGGAAAAGACGAGTCGATGCTTCTGCGGAAGGCTTCATTCGCCATAAGTGCCACATGGCTTGCGTGCCGCCAACGCACTCCACAAAGGTGGCTCCGCTGCGTCAGCCATCGCTTTTTGGCCTTCGGGGCGTTATTGGCAATCTGTCGAACACCCGGATCTCCTCAATGCGCTTTCTGTTTGTCCTGATACTGCTTGCCGGCGCCGCCATTGGCTTCGTCTATCCCTGGGCCATGAGCAATTTCTCCGGCCACGAGATCGGCACCTGGCGCGTCTACGACCAGGGACGGTTTAGGCCTGTGACGGTGACGCTGAAAGCTGGCGACGCGCCGGTCAGAGTGCTGGTCGACCTGACGGCAAAGGCCGAGCGCATTGTCTCGCAGCAGCGCACCGTGCTGACGCTGACTGCCGCCACAGCCGGGCGCACGGTGCTTGCCTCGACGCTGCAATTCAACCACGCCGACAATCCGCGCCAGGTCAGCCCGCAACTGCCCGACAAGATCTTTCGCGACGAGGCCGGCGTGATCGAAACCGTCAGTCCAGGCGCCTATCTCTTCACCGCCGGCCCGGGCGACGCCGACGATATCCCGATACGCGCAGTGGATCTGATACTGCGCTCCGGCGCCGGTGAGATCGATCAACGCGCACGGCCGGTTGGCTATGGGCTGATGGCCGTCGGCCTGATCGGCTTCCTGCTTACTCTGGCTTTCGGCGGTCGCCGGCCGGAGAACCCGAACTCGAAGCCGCCACCGCCGCGTTGGGGCAGAGGCTCCTCGACATGAGCGCAGCATGAACTACCGTCACGCCTATCACGCCGGCAATTTCGCCGACGTCGTCAAGCATGTCGTGCTCAGCCTTCTGCTCGACTATCTGAAGCAAAAGGACAAGGCGTTCCGTGTCGTCGACACTCATGCCGGCATTGGCCGCTACGATCTTTCGTCGGCGGAAGCGCAAAAGACCGGCGAATGGCAAGGCGGCATCGGCCGCCTCATCCACGCCCCGATCGAAAAATCGGCGGCTGCGCTGCTTGCCCCCTATCTTGAAGCGGTGCGTTCGCTCAATCCCGATGGCGGGGTGAAGAAATATCCGGGCTCGCCATTGATCGCCAGGTACCTCATGCGAAAGCAGGACCGGTTGTCGGCGATCGAATTGCACGACGCAGATGCTGCCAGGCTGAAGACGCTGTTTGCCGGCGATTTCCAGACAAGGGTGATCGAACTCGACGGCTGGCTGGCGCTTGGCGCGCATCTGCCGCCAAAGGAAAAGCGCGGCCTGGTGCTGATCGATCCGCCGTTCGAAGAAGCCGGCGAATTCGACCGCCTGGTCGACGGAATGCAGAAAGCGCACAGGCGCTGGCCGGGTGGCATCTACGCGCTGTGGTATCCGATCAAGGACCGCAAAGCGATCATCGCCTTCCGCAAGGCGCTCAAGCAATCCGGCGTTCCAAAACTGCTCGACATCGAGTTCGAGATCCGGCCGGCATCGCGTGAACCAAGCCTCGACGGCAGCGGCATGGTGGTGGTCAACCCGCCCTTCACGCTGGAGCGCGAACTGCGCATCGTGCTGCCGGTCCTGCACAGATTGCTGGCGGTCGAAAAGCCGGCGCACTGGTCGCTGGAATGGCTGGCCGGGGAGTAGCGACGCTTCGCAGCGGGCGACGCCCGCGGCAAAGACACAAAGTCGCTAGAAGTTTTGACGGTGGCGCCATCCGCGAATGCTCAGCTGTGTTCAACGAACCGAAACCATGGAGATGCACATCTAATCGGCTTGGCGTTGACGCTAATCCCAGAATCAGATAGATAGATGTCTAATTATTAGATTTCGAATCGAAGCCAAGATCGACAAAAAAGGAACGGGTCAACGCGATAGGCTTCGCGATGTCGCGCTGGCAGGATGCCGTTGAAACGTTCGATGGGACCGTTGCCGAAATCTATGTGCTGAGCGCTGCCGAGCGCCGCTGTCTCGGCGCGATCAGTCACGGCCCGCGGCCGGCAAACGTCGTAGCGAGGGAGACAAATCTCACGCCGGCGGCGGTTACGACGTTGATTGACCGGCTGGAAAAGCGCGGCTTCGTCAGCCGCCAGCCGGATCCCGATGACAGGCGCAAGGTCATGGTCGCGGCGGGCACCGAGGAACTCGTCCGGCGCTGCTACCATCCGATCCTCGAGGCGGGCGACGCATTGCTGGAGAAATATTCGGCGGCCGAGATGCAGTTTTTGCTCGGCTTATCAAGAGGTCGAAGCGATGCAGAAGGCGCAGACCGAGAGGGTGCGCGGCAAAGCAAAACCGGTGCGTTGAGAGAAGGCATCGGAGGATGGTCCGGCGCAACGCCGGTCCGGTTTCAACTGTGTACTGTCAAGGAGACGCTATGCCCCGTATGATCTTCGTCAACTTGCCTGTCGCCGACCTCGCTGCGTCGATGGCCTTCTACAAAGCTCTCGGTTTCGACAACAACCCGCACTTCACCGACGACACCGCAGCCTGCATGGTGCTGAGCGAAACGATTAACGTCATGCTGCTCACCCATGCCAAATGGCGTCAGTTCACCGATCGCCCCATCCCGCCGGCCACCTCGAGCGAGGTCATGCTTGCCGTGTCCTGCGACAGCCGCGCGGCGGTCGATGCGATGAACGAGGCGGCGGCGAAAAATGGCGGCGCCGCCGACATCAACGCCCAGCAGGATTATGGCTTCATGTACAATCGCAGCCTGGCCGATCCTGACGGCCACGTCTGGGAAGCGATGTGGATGGACCCGGCCGCCATACCGCAGGGCGACGCCAAGCAAGGCTGAACCGGGTTTCGGCGGCCCGCCGGCCATGGGCAGGCCGCTTTTCCTAATGGGCAAGGCGAGCTTTTTCGAAGGTCAGGACGTGGTTTCGCAGCTTCGCACCGGCAAAACCGGTTGCGGAGCGGGAAACCATCGTCAGGGCGACCGCTTGACCGCGCGCCGCCGAATCCGCAAAGTGGGCGCAGTCGACCTTTGAGAGGCTGCCATGACTCGCTTTGCCAAATCCGCTCTTGCTGCCCTGATTTCGCTTTGCACGCCGCTGGCCGCACCCCTTGGCCAGCCAGCACAGGCCGCCGACCTTTCCGTCTATTCCGACGAGGACAGCGGCGTTTGCGGCGAGGCATGGGTGCTAAGCAAGATCTCCAGCCGCTTCTCCTACCAGGTGCATCACGTGCCGCATCTGCCGGATGTTTCGATCACCGATTTTCAACGCATCCACCAGCATCGCTATCTCCCGGCCAGCGAAGAATGGCCGATCGGCCGCCGCTATTGCGGCGCCACCGTCAGCCTTTCCGATGGCCGCGCCCGCACCATCTGGTACTTGATCGAGGAAGGCCAGGGTTTTGCCTCGATCGGCGACAATGTCGAATTCTGCGTCTCGGGCTTCGACCGCTGGATGGTCTACAACGGCCGCTGCCGCGTCCTGCGCTAAGGTCGGATAAGAACCGCCGTTGAACCTGCCATCTCCCCGCAAGGGGGAGATCTGATGTCGCTCCGGATTCGCCAATCTCCGAACTGCTGCCGCTGCCTCACACCGCCTTCCCACCAGATACGTAAGCGCAGATCAGCTCGACCAACTGCTTCTGCAGTTCCGGCGCGTCGAGCATGTCTCGCCGCGCGGCATTGTGGATGACGCCCTCGACCGCTGAGGACAGCACCCGGGCCACGGTCTCATTGTCCTTTCTGCGCCTGCGATATTGCGCCACCGCCGCCGTGTAGTGATCCAGATAGCGCGACTGGAACGAGGCATGGGCGGCGCGTGAGCCGCGATCGCCCGGCGCCTCGTCGAGCAGCACCTGATGCAGCGTCGGATGGATGCTGTGCGCATCGATCATGCCGCGCACCAGCTCCTGCGCGAATCGCTTGAGCGGCTTGTCGCCTTCTGCTGATTCGGCGATCACCGACAGCACCTGATCGAAATGTCGCCGGCGAATTGCTTCGACCAGCGACAGCTTGTCGGGAAAATATTGATAGAGCGAGCCGATGCTGACGCCGGCCGCATCGGCCACCTTGTTGGTGGTGAAGCCGGCCCAGCCGAGCGCGCTCAGAACATGAGCACCGGCTTCGATGAGCGCCTCGACCGTCGCTCTCGAACGCGCCTGGCGCGGCTGCTTGCGCATGCGTGAGCGCGGCTTTGCAATGCGAGTAGACATGTCTGCTCCAGCAGCCAAGAATATAGATAACATACTCACATTTTTTGCAAAGGATATAGACCATGGACGCGCTGGATTTGCTCCGCAGCCTCTTCGTTTATCAAGCCTGGGCGAACGGTGAATTGCTGGAGAAGCTTGCGGGCCTCGACCAGCAGGAGCATATCGATCAGAGCCACACGGCGACCCGTCTCATCAACCACAACCTTGTCGTATCGAAGATATTCGCCGCGCATCTTTCCGGCACGCGTCATGGCTATGCGTCCAACAACACCGAGGACACACCGGCACTCGATGAATTGAGCGCTGATGTCGCTGCGATGGATCGTTGGTATCTCGACTATATCGAAGCCGTCTCGCCAAAGCTCATGTCAGAGCCTGTGGCTTTCACCTTCACCGACGGCGACAGGGCGATGATGTCACGCCAGGAAATGCTGACACATGTCGTCACGCATGGCGGCTATCACCGCGGCGAGATCGGGCGGATCCTGATGCAGATCGGCATTGCGCCGCCGTGGGATACGTTTGCCGTCCACCTCCACCACGCCGAGCCTTCGCGCCGGCTGCAGGTGCGCGAGCGGTTGGCGCTTAGGGGCCTGCACCCCGTGGCTTCCAAGGGATCGCGGCTTCCCGGGAGGAGGATTCCCCGATCTTCGTTTCCCATTTCCGTTAGGCATCTCTTGCGCCGAAGCTGGCGATCTCCCTTCTCGTCTGGGAAACTCCGACACAACAGGCTGTCCCTTCAAGTGCTGTCTTTCCTGGCTTCCATCCAACCACTTTCGATATACGAGTAAAAAGCTCGCGTCTAGTTTAGTGCTGTTCCTGCAACCGTTGGGATGAAGCAAGATCAGCCTCTGCTGTGCGATGATTGTTGCCATCCGATAGGCCGCCGATGACCGCGTGAGATCGACGGCGTTGCAAGAGAATGTGAGCTTGACGAGAAGATCGTGTGAGTCGCGATATCAGAGATTTCTCTCGCAATAGTTCGCTGCGAAGCGGGAAGATTCTTTGCCGATTTCTGTGCCGATCATTGCGATCATGCTCTCAGCGTAACCGAAACTTAATCTGCAAAATTCTATGTAATGCTTCGCTGGCTAGATACGCACGAGTCAGATATGCATTAGCTCGCCGGGTCACTCACGGCCATCGGCACAAACGCAAGGGGCATCGCATGGCAAAGACCACGACGAAGGCGCCGGCGGCGAAAGCGCCGGCAAAGAAAGCGGCACCGAAAGCTGCCGCGAAACCTGCAGCAGTAAAGAAGGCAGCACCGAAGGCAGCGGCAAAGCCGGCCGCCAAGGCAGCGGCAAAGCCGGCAGCTAAGGCAGTTGCAAAACCCGCCGCCAAGGCAGCAGCGAAACCCGCCGCCAAGAAGCCGGCCGCCAAGGCTGTGGCGAAGCCTGCTGCGAAGGCAGCAGCCAAGCCCGCCGCCAAGAAGCCGGCAGCCAAGACAGCGGCAAAACCCGCCGCCAAGGCTCCGATGAAGGCCGCCGCCGCCAAGTCGACGGCAGCTGTGAAGAAGGCTGCACCGGCCAAAAAGCCAGCCGCCAAGAAGAAGTAACAGCGGACCATCTCAAAGCTCCCGGGAACTTTGCCGACTGGCAGATTCCCGGGAGCTTTTTTGTTGTGATTTAGGTCTTGTTTTGATGCATGTCGTTCTCTCGAAATTGACGCCACTTCTGTGAGACATGCATTGGCGATTTCATTGTCGGCGGATTGGCCGCCTGGTTTTGCCCTTCTGGCAGTTGCTCCCTCAGGGAAGATCGGCCAACACTAAGGCGGTCGCATCCGATGGGGTTCAGGCGACGCGCTCTAGACCTTTGTTTTACGCGCGTCGTTCTCAAGACCGGAGCCGCATTGTTGAGCGACATGCACTGGCCGTCCGAAAACAGGGAACCGATCATGCCGAAGCTGCTCTACGCGTCCTCATCCCCCTACAGTTCCAAGGTGCGCATGGCAGCACTCCATGCCGGCATTGCCGTCGAGCTGGTGCCGGTCAAGACCGAGGACAAGCCTGCTGAACTGATGTCAGCCAATCCTCTCGGCAAGATTCCGGTGCTGGTGCTCGACGACGGCCGCTCGATCCACGACAGCCGCGCCATCACCCAGCATCTCAACCGCGCTTCCAAGAGCCTGTTGTTGCCGCGCAATGCCGACAAGCGCCTCGAGGCCGAAGTGCTGGAGGCGCTGGCCGACGGCATATGCGACTGCGCGCTGTCGATGGTCTATGAGCGGCGCACGCGTCCGGAGGAGATGGTCTATCAACCCTGGCTCGATCGCCAGTGGACCAAGATCACCGCCGCACTCGATTTCCTCAACGCCAATCCGCCGAAGCTGCCGAAGAAGATCACGCTTGGCCAGCTGGCGTTGCGTGCCTGCCTCGGCTACCTCTCTCTGCGCTTCGCCGGCAAATGGGAAAAGGGCCGCGGCCGCCTGACCCGCTGGGCAGCGCGTTTCGATGAGAAGTTTCCGGGGCTGAAGGTGGCTGTGCCGGCCTGACGGGCGAAACAAAAAAAGCCGGGCGCGAGGCCCGGCTTTCTTGTGTCGTGGCTTGAACGACAGTTAGAACTTCATACCGACGCCGAAGGTGACGCGGTTGTCGCTCTCTTTGACCTTGGTGCCGACACTGTCGAAGCTCTTGGAACCGAAGTCGGTGTAGCGGTACTCGACACGGCCGAACACATTGTCGGTGATCTTGATGTCGGTGCCGACGCCGGCCGTCCAGCCGAGCATGGTGTTGCTGTCGCTGTCGCCGGGGACCGAGACCTTCTGGTTCTTCAGGGCGCCGCCGCCGGTGCCGTAGAGCAGGATTTCCGGGGTCACGGCGTAACCCAGACGGGCGCGCAGAGAGCCTTCGAAGCCGCCCTTGGAATTGACGCCGCCGCTGTCACCCTTGACGCCATTGTAGCCGAGATCGGCTTCAGCACCGTACACGAAGTTTTCCTGCTGCCACTGGTAGCCGCCGAAAACGCCGCCGACAAAGCCCTTGGTCTTGATGTCGGGGCCGCCGTCCTGGACTTTGGCATGACCGCTGAAGCCGTAGCCGGCGCTGAGACCGGCATACGGGCCGGCCCAGGAAGCGACGGGGAGCTCGGCGATCGGGGCCGGCGCCGGGGGCTCTTCCGAGACGACATCGGCAGCAAAAGCGGTACCGCTGAGGGCGAAGAGCCCGAGCGCAACCGCGAGCGGCGCGAATTTGAGATTGGTTTGCATTGTTGTTTACTCCTTAAGCCACAAGACACGTAGGCTTGTTTGTCCTGAGCGCCATCAACCCGTCCGGGGGGTGAAACGGATCTGGCACTCAACGGTTCCGAATGTCGTGTCAAAATGCGGCGGCAGCGAACCTGAAAATGGGTCATTCCCCGGCACGAATGAGGCCGAAGCTTGACGTTGCATCTTCGCAACAGCGAAATGTCAGTACGCAGGCGATGCTGCACTGCACTCGGCTTGGTGCAACGGGTTCAGCGTCCTATATTGCGGTCCTGCCGACCCGAATCCGGGGCGGTGCCGGCGGCGAAAAAGCCGTTTCGCCACATTCCTGCCCCAGGTGGAAACGGCATTTAACCCCTGGACGCGTCACAATGTGCCGCCAGCCGAATTGAGGCGCAGATTGAGGATTGACAGATGATCGAAGCCGCCGGAACGGCGCTGGTGACGGGCGGGGGGAAGCGGATCGGCAAGGCGATCGTCGAGGATCTGGCCGCGCACGGTTTTGCCGTCGCCATCCACGCCAACCGCTCGACCGCCGAGGCCGACGCGCTGGCTGCGAACATCAGGGACGGAGGCGGCCGCGCCGGCGCGGTAGCCGCCGATCTGACCGACATGGATGCGGTTGGCGATCTCGTCGGCCGCGCCGCGGCAGCGCTCGGCCCGGTCACGCTTCTTGTCAACAATGCGTCGCTGTTCGTCGACGATAGCGTCGAGGACTTCGACTGGGCGGCATGGGACCTTCACTTCGCCATCCATGTGAAGACGCCGGCGCTGTTGGCGCAAAACTTCGCCCGCGCCTTGCCGCAAGGGCAGGAGGGGCTGATCGTCAACATCATCGACCAGCGCGTCTGGCGGCCGACGCCGCGCTATTTCTCCTATGCGCTGTCGAAGTCGGCCCTGTGGACGCAGACCGAAATGCTGGCACAGGCGCTCGGTCCGCGCATCCGCGTCAACGCCATCGGTCCCGGTCCGGCGCTGAAGAATGCGCGCCAGGACGATGATGATTTCCAAAAGCAGGTCGATGGCCTGATTCTGAAGCGCGGCCCGCAATTGGCCGAATTCGGCGCCACCATCCGCTATCTCTGGGAGGCGCGCTCGGTGACCGGCCAGATGATCGCGCTCGACGGCGGCCAGCATCTTGCATGGCAGACGCCGGATGTGACAGGCATGGTGGAATGAGTCCCGCAGACCAGAAACACAAGACGCGCGCCGGCGCCGCCGACGATATGCCGCCTGACATCGAGCTTGAGGATGAAGCGGTCGAGGAGATCGTCGAGCCCGAGGCCACCGGGCCCGATGTCGCCTTCACAGCGATAGACTGGGCGCCGCATGCCGGCGACGCCGACGGCATGGTCGGCGCGGAGGTCATCCAGACATTGGTCAAGCGGCTGCCCAATGCGCCCGGCGTCTACCGCATGATGAACGCTGCCGGCGACGTGCTTTATGTCGGCAAGGCGCGCAGCCTGAAGAAGCGGGTGACCAACTACGCGCAAGGCCGGTTCCACACCGCCCGCATCGGCCGCATGGTGCGCGAGACATCGACGATGGAGTTCGTCGTCACCCGCACCGAAATCGAAGCGCTGCTGCTCGAGGCCAATCTCATCAAGCGCTTGCGGCCGCGTTTTAATGTGCTGATGCGGGACGACAAGTCGTTCCCTTACATCCTGTTGACCGGCGATCACGTCTCGCCCGGCATCTACAAGCATCGCGGTGCGCGCTCGCGCAAGGGCGACTATTTCGGACCTTTTGCGTCGGCCGGCGCGGTCGGGCGCACCATCAATTCGCTGCAGCGCGCCTTCCTGCTCAGGAGCTGCACCAACTCCTTTTACGAAAACCGCACCCGGCCGTGCCTGCTCTACCAGATCAAGCGCTGTGCCGGTCCATGTACCGGGGAGATCTCGCATAGCGACTATGCCGAGCTGGTCAGCGAGGCGAAGGATTTTCTGTCGGGCCGCAGCCAGAAGGTGAAGACCGAAATCTCTGCCGCCATGCAGCAGGCCTCGCAGGAGCTCGATTTCGAGCGCGCCGCCATTTATCGCGACCGGTTGGCTGCACTGTCCCATGTGCAGAGCCATCAGGGCATCAACCCGGCCACGGTCGACGAGGCCGATGTCTTTGCCATCCATCAGGAGGGCGGCCAGGTCTGTATCCAGGTGTTTTTCTTCCGCACCGGCCAGAACTGGGGCAACCGCGCCTATTTCCCCAAGGCCGATCCGGCACTGGAGGGGGCGGAAGTGCTGGGCTCGTTCCTGGCGCAGTTCTATGACGACAAGCCGACGCCACGGAACATCCTTCTGTCGCGAGGCGTCCAGGATCAGGAACTGTTGGCCGAAGCGCTGTCCACCCGCGCCGGCCGTAAAGTGTCGATCTCGGTGCCGCAGCGCGGCGAGAAGAAGGATTTGACCGACAACGCGCTGCAGAATGCCCGCGAGGCGCTCGGCCGCCGCCTGGCCGAAACCTCCACGCAAGGCCGGCTGCTCGCCGGCTTTGCCGAGACCTTCGGCCTGCCGAAGCCGCCGGTGCGCATCGAGGTCTATGACAATTCGCATATTATGGGCACCAACGCCGTTGGCGCCATGGTCGTCGCCGGGCCGGAAGGGTTTGTGAAGAACCAGTACCGCAAATTCAACATCCGCTCGACCGAGATCACGCCCGGTGACGATTTCGGCATGATGCGCGAGATGATGGAACGGCGCTTTTCGCGGCTGCTGAAGGAACATGGCGATGTCGTTCCCGACGACGCGGCAGCCGGTGGAGCAGGCGACGACATCGAAGAAGACGTCTCCGGCAGCTTCCCGGCCTGGCCCGACGTCATCCTGATCGATGGCGGCCAGGGCCAGATGAGCGCGGTGCGCAAGATCCTCGCCGACCTCGGCATCGAGGATCGCGTGGCGGCCATCGGCATCGCCAAGGGCCAGGACCGCGATGCCGGCCGCGAGCGTTTCTTCGTCAGAGGCAGGGACTCGTTTTCGCTGCCCGTCCGCGATCCCGTGCTCTATTTCGTCCAGCGGCTGCGCGACGAGGTCCATCGCTTCGCCATCGGTTCGCACCGCGCGCGGCGCAAGAAGGAATTGGTCAAGAGCCCGCTCGACGAGATCGCCGGCATCGGTCCCGGCCGCAAGCGCGCGCTGCTGCTGGCCTTCGGCACTGCGAAGGCGGTCAGCCGCGCGGCAGTCGAGGATCTGGTCAAGGTCGACGGTATTTCAGAGCAGGTCGCCAAGCTCGTCTACAATCATTTCCATGAGAGCTGAGCGCCGGTGACGCCGCTGTCCCGATCAAATGGCAGCAGCCGTTCTTTTCTCGCAGGCCACTCGAATCCCGGCAATCGCGCGCTATTTTCGTCTGGCCAATCGAATCTCGCCTGTTGACCCCCTACATCCGGTTCTGATTTGAGTACGCAGGCAGAAAGAGTCCCTGAGATATGGCCAAGCGCGCGTTCAACCTGCCTAACATGCTTACCTATGCCCGCATCGTCGCGGTGCCGCTGGTGGTGCTGTGCTTTTTTCTCGAGGGGCATCTGAAATCGAGCGACTTCGCCCGCTGGTCGGCGTTGATCATCTTCCTGCTGGCTTCGATCACCGACTATCTCGACGGCTATCTGGCGCGCGCCTGGCAGCAGACGTCCAACATCGGCAAGATGCTGGATCCGATCGCCGATAAACTGCTGGTCGCCACCTGCCTGCTGCTGCTCGCCGCCGACACCGACCGCCATGCCGGCATCGCAGGCTGGTCGCTGTGGGCGGCAATCATCATCCTGTGCCGCGAAATCCTGGTTTCGGGGCTGCGCGAATATTTGGCTGCATTGAAAGTCTCGGTGCCGGTGACGCAGCTCGCCAAATGGAAGACCGCCATCCAGATGGTCGCCATCGCCTTCCTGCTGGCCGGGCCTGCCGGCGACAAGATCTTCCCGCTGACCACGCAGACCGGACTGGTGCTGCTGTGGATCGCAGCCCTCGTCACGCTCTACACCGGCTACGACTATTTCCGCGCCGGCCTCAAGCACATCATGGACGAGTGAGATGATCACCCGGCTCATTTATTTCGCCTGGGTGCGCGAACGGATCGGCAAGCCGGAAGAGGATGTCGAACTGCCCGCCGGTATCGAGACGGTGGCCGACCTCCTGCGCTGGCTGAAATCGCGTGGCGAGGAATATGAGCACGCGCTGCAATATCCTGATGTGATCCGCGTCGCCATCAACCAGGAACATGTCGAGCATCGCGAGAAGATAGCCGGCGCGCGCGAGATCGCGCTGTTTCCGCCGATGACCGGGGGCTGACACCATGTCCGGCGCGCCGACGGTGCGCATCCAGCGCGACGATTTCGACGTTGCCGCCGAGATCGCGAAACTGACCGGGGGTCGCGCCGACATCGGCGCCGTGGTGTCCTTCTCAGGACTTTGCCGCGACGAGCAGGGCCAGCTGTCGGCGCTGGAACTCGAGCACTATCCAGGCATGGCCGAGGCCGAAATCAGCCGGATCGCCGGCGAGGCGCTTCAGCGCTGGCCGTTGCAAGGCCTGACCGTCATCCATCGCCACGGCAAGATCGCACCGGGCGAAAACATAGTGCTGGTGGTGGCGGCGTCCTCGCACCGGCAGGCGGCGTTCGAGGCGGCGAATTTCCTGATGGATTTCCTGAAATCGCGTGCGCCTTTCTGGAAGAAGGAGCACCGCGTGGACGGCAGCGATGGCGGCTGGGTCGAGGCCAAGGACGCCGACGAGCAGGCTGCGGCGCGCTGGAAGGCGCGGCCCGAATAAATCTCGGCGCAGCCATGTATTGACCGCATTCCCTTGGCCAAATCGCATCGGCAAAAAGGGAGCAAGGGCATGCTGGACAGGATCGCCGAATTCTTCGTCTTCGGTTTTGTGCCGCTGGTTATCGGCGTTCTGGCCGTTCCCGAGCCTTCCGTCGCCGCCGAAAAAACCCTGAAAGGCGAGGTGATGTATCGCGAGCGCATCGCGCTGCCGCCCAACGCCGTGCTGTCGGTTCAACTTGCCGATGTATCGCTGGCCGATGCGCCGGCCGCCATTGTCGGCGAGCGCAAGGTAGCGCCGGCCGGCCAGGTGCCGATCAAGTTCGAGATCAGCTTCGATCCAACGGTGATCCGGCCCAACATGACCTATGCGCTGCAGGCGCGCATCACCGCCGACGACAAGCTGCTGTTCCTCACGGACTCGCGCTATCAGGTCGATCCGCTCAGCGAGGCGCCGCAGGCCATTGTGCTGAAAATGGTGGCGCCGAGCGACAAGCCGACCTCGGCCTCGCTGTCCGGCCAGAGCTGGCTAGTCGAATATATCGACGGTATCGGCGTGATTTCGGAGCCGCAGGCGACGTTCCGGGTCAGCGAAGCCGGCAAGGCGGGCGGCAGCGGCCCGTGCAACGCCTATTTCGCCACCGCCAAAGTCGATGGCGAGACCATCGTCATCAGCGACATCGGCTCGACCTACAAGGCCTGCGCGCCGGAGATCATGGCCGAGGAAAAGGCGCTGTTCGAGGCGCTCGCCAAGGCGGCGTCATACCGTGTCGATGGCGGCAAGCTGATCATCGCCGACAAGGACGGCCACGATATCTTGCGCTTCAACGCAGCGAGCTAAGAATCAAGACTGCGGCGGCGGGGGCGCCGGCGTCAGGCCGAACCGGCGCATCAGGTCCATCAGCCTGGTGCGGTCTGGCGGGCCGCCAGTGCTGAAGATGGCGAAGGCCTCGCGAAAATATTCCGGGCCGATCGCCGCCGGTGTCACCACGCACAGCACCTTGGCGGTCGCGGCGGTGTCGTTGTCGAAGCGATGGACCGCGCCGCGCGGAATGCACAGCGCCTGCCCAGGCCCGATATCGTGCCGGTGTCCGTCGACGGTCAGCGTCAGCACGCCTTCGATCCCGTACATCGTCTCTTCATAGTGATCGTGGCTGTGCGCCGGGGCGGGCAGGCGCTGCGAGCCGGCGACCGTCAGTTCGAAGGCGGCGATGCTGCCGTTCGACTGGTCGCCGGTAAGCAGGAAGCGCACGGCAAGGCCGCCATGGCTGATTGTCTCGTCGGCCGGATTACGCTGATCTGGCTAGCTCTGTCTAGCATTTCATCCTCCCACGTGGTAAATTGAATTTACCGAAATGAGTAAACTCAATTTACCAGAGTGTCAATGCCATTATCCGCGGAAGAACCGCCAAAGAAGCCACCGCTGATCGGTGCACTGCTGCGCGTTCCGGCCATGGCCATTCACCGCAAGCTGATCAGGGATCTCAGGGCGTCGGGTTTCGAGGACCTCAGCCCGCCGCATATGGCGGTGATCCAATATCCCGGCCCGGATGGCCTTCGGCCGAGCGCGCTCGCCGAGCGCGCCGCGATGAGCAAGCAGGCCATGAATCAACTGCTGAAGACGCTGGAAGCGATGGGTTATATCACTCGCTCGGCGGCACCCGATGAGAGCGGCGGGACCGTCGTCCACTTCACCGACCGCGGGCGCGCCGCATACCAGAAGATGGCCGACATCCTGCTCGACGTCGAGCGGGAATGGGCGCAGGAGCTTGGGCAGAAGCGCTTCACCGAGCTGAAAACGCTGCTCGGCGACCTCTGGGACACGCCGCTCATTCGTTGAGCTCAGACCGGCTTCGCCTTCTCGAACATCGCCCCATAGTGATAGGGCGGCACCTCGACCAGTTTAACAAGCTTCAGGCCGCCGGCTTCGGCATCCGCGATGGTCTGTTGAGGTGACAACCTGAGTTCGGTTCGCGGGCCACGCGGCTCGCCCAGCACTGTCGTCGTCTCGCGAGGCTGCCCGTGCCAGTTGACGATCGCAAAATGTCCACCGGGGACGAGTGCTTCGCGCACGGCACGTACCAGCCGCGGCCGGTCTGGCACGCCGTGGAAGGCGTTGGCCAGGAAGACGAAGTCGACGGGCCGGGACACGAGACTCGCGAGTTCGTAGGCGTCGCCGGCGACGAATTCGCAATTGGTCGCGCCGGCGCCGATCAGACGTCGTTGCGCGGCCTCCAGCAGGTCGGCGTCGATATCGATGGCGATGACACGGCGGGCGACCGTGGCGATCGGCAGCGTAAACCAGCCGTCGCCGCAGCAGAGGTCGACCACCTCCATGCCCGGCTTCAGCCCGGTTGCCGCAAGCACGCCGGCGGGATCAGGCCACAGCGCCTCCCACCAGCCGCTCGACGGCATCTCGGTGCCCTGGAAGAAACCGGGGATGGCGCTGGTCATGGTCGGGTCGGTTCCGCTGGTGCCTGGGCCGACTTTAGCTGAGACCGATCTTCGGGGGAGTGCAGGGAGGTCCGACGCCAAGAAAAAAGGCCGGCGAAATGAACTGACCCCCGAAAGTTGGACACAACCTTCGGGGGTTTTGCATGTCCAAATACAGCGAGAGTTTCAAGCGCTCGGTTGTCGACATCTATTTAGGCGAGGATGAGGGCTACGCGAGCGCGGCGTCAATGCATGGCGTTGATGCGGCCACTGTTCGCAAGTGGGTTGCGTTGTACCAGGCCCATGGAGATGCCGGGCTATCTGCCAAGTACGATCGTTATGACGCGGCGTTCAGGCTGTCGGTGCTTGAGCGGATGTGGGAGGAAGGTCTGTCGTATCGGCAGACGGCTGCATTGTTCAATATCCGCAATGCCAGTTGCCTGACGG
>NZ_JAMYQZ010000038.1:0-58019 GCF_040321145.1 Mesorhizobium sp. M0514 | reverse complement strand
ACGGCCGCCGACACCTATCTCGCAACGGCTCGCTCGATCAATTCGGGCAAGGCTTCGCGGCTCTGGACCGCCAAACTTGTCGATGGTCGCACAATCCAGATCCGTAACCAGCCCATGCCCGATGGCAGTTGGATCGCCACGCATGAGGACATCACTGAACTCCTCGCCAATCGGCAGATCGTCGACGAGCGCATTTCGCTGCAGGCGCTGATCGACTGGGTGCCCGATTATCTCTGGGTCAAGGATACGCAAAGCCGTTTCGTCGTGGTCAACAGCGCCCTTGCGACCGATAGCGGCCGCAACAAGACCAGCGACATGATCGGTTTGACCGATTTTGATCTCCACCCCCCGGAATTTGCGCGGAAATTTCGCCTGGTCGAGCAGCGCCTGCTCAAGAGCGGACAACCAATGATCGACGCGGAAGAGTTTGTCGTGGATGCGTCGGGCGCCGGCAAATGGCTTTCGTCGACGAAGGTGCCGCTGCGCAATCGTCAAAATGAAATCTTCGGCCTGGTTGGCATCGCCCACGACATCACCGCCCGCAAGCAGGCGGATGTCCTTCGCAGCGGGCAGGCGCAGATCCTCGAAATGATTGCCACGAGCGCGCCGCTGGAGGACGTGCTCGACCGCCTCATGCGCTTCGTCGAGTCTCAGTTGAAGGGGATATTCGGTTCCGTCCTGCTGCTCGACAAGGACGGCATTCATTTGCGTCACGGTGCGGCGCCGGGCCTGGCGAAAGCCTATACGAGCGCCATCGATGGGGCGGCCATCGGTCCCAAGGTGGGATCCTGCGGAACCGCCATCTACCGGCGGGAACCGGTCATTGTTACCGATATTCTGCAGGATCCGCTTTGGGACGATTACCGCGAACTGGCGGCACCCCATGGCTATCGTTCGTGCTGGTCAACCCCGATCCTGTCGCATCGGGGCGTCGTGTTGGGCGCCTTTGCCATGTATTCGATGACCGTGCGCGAACCCACCCATGCCGAGACCCGCCTGATCGAATTCACCACACACATTGCCGGCATCGCGATCGAGCGCAAATTGGCGGAAGACCAGATCCACTTCATGGCCAACCATGATGCGCTGACCGGGCTGCCCAATCGCGCTTTGCTGGAGGATCGGCTTTCCCAGGCGGTCCTCTACGCGCAGCGATACAATCGCTGGATGACGGTGGTGTTCATCGATCTCGACAATTTCAAACTGGTGAACGATACGTTTGGCCACAATGCCGGTGACGAACTCCTCAAGACCGTCGCCAGCCGTTTGGTTGGATGCGTGAAGGCCACCGACACCGTCGTGCGGCTTGGCGGCGACGAATTTGTCATCGTCCTGTTCGACCAAACCACCAATGTCGATGTGGTCTCGGAAACCCTGCAGACGATCAGGGATGCGATCGCGGAACCGGTTCTTGTCGGAGAGCATCGGCTGAGAACGACGGCCAGCATCGGCATCGCAAATTACCCGAAGGACGGGACCAGCCCGGATACGCTGTTGGCCAATGCCGACGCCGCCATGTATCGCGCCAAGGAATTCGGCCGCGACAATTTCCAGTTCTATGCCCCGGAGTTCAACTCAACGGCACATGAAAAATTCCTGCTTCAGGAGGAATTGCGAAACGCGCTCGCCCGGTCGGAATTCGCTCTGCACTATCAGCCACAGGTGGATCTGCGATCGGGGCAGGTTTTCGCCGTTGAAGCGCTGGTGCGCTGGAACCACCCGACGCGAGGCCTGGTTTCGCCGGCGATGTTCATCCCGACCGCCGAGGAGACCGGGCTGATCGTGCCGCTCGGCGACTGGATCCTGCACGAAGCCTGCCGGCAGAACAAAGCCTGGCAGCGCGCCGGTCTGTCGCCCGTAGCCGTCTGCGTCAACGTGTCGGCGCGGCAGTTCCGGGAGAAGAACCTGATCGACCGCGTCGTCAACGCATTGAAGGAAAGCGGCCTGGAGGCGAGGTATCTCGAGCTCGAAGTGACGGAAAGCCTGATCATGCAGGATTTTGAGCTGGCGGTCGCAACGATGAACGGACTGCAAAAGCTCGGCGTGCAGATATCGATCGACGATTTCGGAACAGGCTATTCCAGTCTCAGCGCCCTCAAGACGTTTCCGGTGGCGCGGCTGAAGATCGACAAGTCCTTCATCAACGATCTCGCGACCGACGAGAACGATCAGGCGGTCACTGGCGCCGTGATTTCCCTGGGGCAGAAATTGAACCTTCGGGTGCTGGCCGAAGGTGTCGAAACGGAAGACCAGGTCGCCTTCCTGCGCAAGAACAATTGTGACGAGGTGCAGGGCAATTATTTCAGCAAACCCCTGTCGGCTGGGGATATCGGCGAGCTGATCGCGAAAGGCTGACGGCTGGCTCGCGCCGTAACCGCTGGCTGCTATTTTCCGAGCACCAAGCTCCAGTAGCGGATGGCGCTGTCGCGTCCGTCGCGTACATAGGCGAGGCCGAAGCGGCTAAAATCCGGATCGAGCATGTTGCGGCGGTGGCCAGCCGAATGCATCCATATGTCGAACAGTTTCTGCTGGTCGAAGCGGCCCTCGGCGATGTTCTCGGCGGCGGCGCCCCGCACGCCATTGTCCTTCATCCGCGACGCGAAATCCTTTCCCCAGCCCGTCGTGTGGCTCATGCGTTCGCGTGAGGCCATATAGCCGGCCTGCTGCCGAGCGGCCTGCTCGAGCTGGGCGTCCGGCACCAGCGCCGGCAGTCCGGCCGAAGCTCGGATGCCGGCCAGCGTCGCGGTGGCGGAGGACGAGACACCGGCGCCTTCGCCGGTCGGCACCGAGACCGTGCTGCAAGCAGCGAGGCCGGCCATGGCTGCAAGGCCGATCAGCAGCAGGCGCCTGTTTGGTTTTGGACTTGCTGCGCCAGAGCGGGTTTGCGCGAGCGGATGATTGGTGGTGCAGATCATTGTCATGCCTGCCTGACTTAGCGGCGATCATGGCTTTTGCCGGGCAGGGCCGCGAAAATCTCAATCGCTGGCCTCCGTGCAGGTTCGGCCGATCAATTGGAATGGGAAGGTCGGCGGCCGATGTAGTCTCGGCGCGCTGCGTCCGATCAGCGTTGCGCGTCGGTCGCCATTTTAAGCGCCAGCGCGGCGAGCACCGTGCCCATCATCCAGCGCTGGATGACCATCCATAGCGGCCGTCCGGCAAGGAAGGTGGCGATCGAACCGGCCGTTACCGCGATGATGGCATTGGCGGTCAGGCTGATCGAGATCTGCGTGGCGCCGAGCACCAGAAGCTGCGACAGCACATGGCCGTTGCCCAGCGAGATGAACTGCGGCAGCAGCGACAGATAAAGCACCGCCACCTTGGGATTGAGGAGATTGGTCATCAGGCCCATCGCGAACAGCTTGCGCGGCCTGTCCTTCGGCAGTTCGCGCACCTGGAATGGTGAGCGCCCGCCGGGCCGCACCGCTTGCCAGGCGAGCCATAGCAGATAGAGCGCGCCGGCAATGCGCAGTGCGTCATAGGCAAACGGCACGGCAAGCAGCAGCGCGGTGATGCCCAGCGCTGCCGATACGACATAGAACAGAAAGCCGGCCGCCACGCCGCCGAGCGAGATCAGCCCGGCCTTCGGGCCTTGCGACAGCGAGCGCGAGATCAGGTAGATCATGTTCGGCCCGGGCGTCAGCACCATGCCCAGGCAGACCAGCGCGAAGGCGAGATGGTTGGCGGTTTCGGGCACTGGCAATCTCCGGGAAGCGGTGACGATACCCACCACGCGTTTTGACCTCACCGCAAGAGCATGATGGCCGGAGCCTTTGCGCCAGCGTCGAAAATTGGCGAAAGCGGCGAAGCCGCCAATTTCCCCCGCAAGGTGGGGGAAGATCAGCAGCTTCAACCCTCAGCTCACCACGCGCAGGTTCGAGAGCTCGTTGGCGATTTCCTTGAAATTGTCGGACAGCGTGGCGCCGGTCGCGTTCCAGAACAGTTTTGCAGGCTTGCTCGGGTCGGCCGGATCCTTGCGGAAGCGCGAGTCCGACGAGCACACCTTCAGTGCCTCCATCGCGCTCTTGTCGCCGGCGTCGGTCGTCGACATATCGAGCGCCACCGTCATCACCATGATGTTGGCCGCCTTGGCGTTGTTGCACAGCGTCGCCATCTGCTCGTTGAGGGCGGCGGTGTAGTTGCTCGACGAATAGTTGAGCTGGCCGATGGCGCTCGACGTGCCGCCGAACAGGCGGGTGACCGCAGTGCCGTTGTAGCCGACGCCGGTATAGCCATAGGCGGCATAGGTCGACTTGTTGCCGGCGGGATCGCTGCTGGGCACCGCGTAGGTGTTCTCGCCGTCGGTGAGCACGATGACCACCTTGTCGTTGCCGCGCTCCGTCTCAGGACGTCCTCCTGTGAAAGGCTCCGTGCTGGAGACGGTGCGCCAGCCCCAGGCCATGCCCTCCGGCACATTGGTGAAGCCGTTCGGCGCCATCAGGTCGATCGCAGCCTTGATCTTGGTCAGCCCGGCGGTGTTGGAGACGTCGGTCAGCGGCGTGATCGGTGTCGTCGTGCAGCTGTAGTTAGGACCGGCACCGGCCGACAGCACCGGAGCATTGATCGGCCGCGGCTGGAAATACTTGGCCATGTTGGACTGCCTGGTCTTGCCGGAGGTGCTCGCCGGATCGTCGTTCCACCAGCTGTTGGCCGCGCCATAGGTCTTGGGGGCCACCTCGTCGGGGTCCTGCGTTATGTACCAATGATTGCCCGGCTCGTCCGGCGCGAACATCGGCACGAACATGGTCGCGGGATCGCCGACGCCGGTGCCGGTGTTGTTCGGTCCGCCGGAGGCCGGCGCGTCGGTGACATTATAGGGGTAGGGACGGACCTCGACGCAGCCCTGCCAGCTGGCGAACGGTCCGTATGTGTCGTTGTAGTCGTATTCGTTGTGGCTGTCCGAGCATGTATGATTGGCACGATATTTGTCGCAGACCACGCGTTTGCTGCCGACGATGCGCTCGTGGCTGGTGACCACCTTCATGTCGCGGTAGAGCGAGAAGCGGGTCAGCATCTGCCCCTCCTGCTCACCCCAGCCAGTGCCTTTCTTGTACCAGATGCCGCCGATCTTCTGGGCATATTTGTCGGCTGCGTTAAGCGTGGACCAGGCGAAATTCTCATTGTGGATGGGCGACAGCCCGTAGGCGTCGATCCACGACGCGTTGTCGTTGCTGGCGCCGACATTGACCGAGGCGGCGAACGGCACAAGGCTGAACTGGACCGGCTTGTCGATCTGCTTGATCATCGCGGCCTGCAAGGCAAGCGTGTCGACGAGCTGCTTGGCGGCTTGCTTGAGAAGGTCGATGCGCTTTTGTCCGGCACCCGTGCCCGTGTTCGACATCGACCCCGAATTGTCGAGCACCATGGCCACTTCCAGCGTGTTCTTCAGCCGGACTTGCGAACACACGGAGTAGGTGACGTTTTCCGACGTCCTGCCGATCAGCATCGCCGCTGCCGGCAGGAAATAGGGCTTGTAGACCAGGCTGGCGCACAGCTTGACGATGCCGCCGCCGGTCGTGCTGCTGGGCAGCGTAACGCTGAGCGTCGTGTCGGCGGGATCGACGTCGTTGAGGTTTGCCTTGAAGAAGTCGAGCGCATAGGCCCGCAACTGGTCGTCGGTGGCGCCTTCCACCAGCCGGCGCGCGGTGGCGAAGTTGGCGGCGTCGAGTGCGTTGACCACCCTCTGCTTCTCGCTGACCACGCCGGTGTAGTCGACAGCCATTGCCACGCCGCCCATCAGTGGCACCATCGCCACAACGGTCATCAGAGCGTAATTGCCGCGGCGGTCACGCCAGAAGTCACGCCGGAATGTGCGCCAGAGTTCACGCATGTGATGTAAGCGGCCCCGCCTGCGGATTCTTCAATGCCGCCACAGTTTCACAAAACGTTGAAGGACGGGTTTGGGAAACTGCTCGATTGCGCGGATAGCGCTTCACCAGGCGCTAACCAAATGCACGGACACGTGAGCAACGCCGCAACAAAACGCCCCGCCGAGGCGGAGCGCCGTGTTCGAAAGATCGCGCCGATCAGCTGACGATGCGCAGGTTCGACAGTTCGTCGGCGATTTCCTTGAAACTTTGCGACAAGGTGGCGCCGGTCGCGTTCCAATACAGCTTCGCCGGTTTGCTCGGGTCGGTCGGATCCTTGCGGAAGCGCGAATCCGAGGAGCATTTCTTGAGCGCGTCTATGGCGGTCTTTTCCGCCGGCTTGGTGGTAACCAGGTCAAGCGAGACCGTCATCAAGAGAATGTTCGAATTCTTCGCATTGGTGCAAAGCGTTTGCATCTGCTGGTCAAGCGCGGTTGTGTAGTTGGCCGCCGTATAAGTTGTCTTGGGGACGGTCGTGTTGACGAAAAGGCGGGTCGCGGTTTCCCCCGTTTTCGGGCCGGTATAACCATAGGCGGCGTAGGTCGATCCGTCCTTAGCATAGCTGCTGGTCATGTCGTTTGTGGGGCCGATGCTGTAGGTGTTGGCGCCGTCGGTCAGCACGATGACGACTTTGTCGTTGCCCCTTTCAGTGTTCGGCCGGCCTTCTGTGAATGGCTCGTTGCTCGACACCGTCCGCCAGCCCCAGGCCAGCCCTTCCGGCACGTTGGTGTTGCCCGTCGGGGCCATGGCATTGATGGCATCCGTCAGGATTTTCTTGCCGTCGGTGGTGGTTATGTCCTGCAACGGCGTGATCGCGGCGGTCGTGCATGCCGAATTGGGCCCATCATCGGCCGCAGTACTCGATGCGTCCCAGGGCTTTGTCAGAAAATACTTTCGCATATCCGCCTGGCGTTTGGTGACAGTCAGCGTGTCGGAATAATCGATCCACCAATTGTTGGCGTAACCCCAGGTCGATGTGCTGGTGCGAGTGGTGTCGGTCCAGAAATTGCCAGCTTCGTCCGGCGCGAACATCGGCACGAACATGGTGGCGGGCGTGCCAGTGGTCGGCGACGTGTCGTCGTCGTTATAGGGATACGGCCTCGCCTCCACGCAGCCCTTCCAGGCTTCGTATTGGGCGGTCACAGAGGTCTTGCAACTGCCGTTCGAGTTCTTTTTCGTACAGGTCGTGGCCTTCATGTCGTTTGCAAAGAGACTGAACCGCGTCGCCGTGGTATTTTGGCCGTATTGCCCGGTGCCCCAGCCACTGCCGCGCTTCCAGTAAGCACTGCCGACCTTTTCAATGTATTTATTCGAGTCATAACCAGACGACGCGTTCTTGTACATGAACTGCCAATCAAAGTTCTCGTGATGGATTGGCGAAATGCCGGTCGTATCCATCCAGGTTGCGTCCTTGTTGGCTGGGCCAACATTGACCGAGGCGGAAAACGGGACCAGCGAGAACTGCACCGGCCTGGTGACCTGCCTCATTTGTGCGGCCTGGAGCGCCATCGTATTGACAAGCTCGGTAGCGGCCTTCTTGAGCAAATCTATTCGCGGCTGGCCGGTGCCGGAGCCGTTGATGCTCATGGAGCCGGAATTGTCGAGCACGAGAGACACTTCCAGCGTGTTCTTGAGGCGGATCTCGGAGCACGCGGAGGTTTTGGCATCGGTGGACGTTCTTCCGATCAGCATGGCCGCCACCGGCAGGAAATAGGGGTGGAACGTCAAACTGGCGCACAGCTTCAGCGTGCCGCCACCTGCGTTGTTGTTGGGCAGCGTCACCGTCAGGGCCGTATTGGCCGAGCTGACCTTTCCGAGATTGGCTTCGAAGAAATCCTTCGCATAGGCCTTGACTGCCGTGTCGGTCGCCCCGGTGACGATCTGCTGTGCCGTGGCAATCCCGGCGGCATCCAGCGCGTTCAGCATGTTCTGCTTCTGGCGCAGGAGATCGGTGTAGTCGATTGCAAGCGCCAGCGCGCCCATCAAGGGCACCATGGTGATCACTGTCATCAAGGCATAGTTGCCGCGTCTGTCGTTCAGAAATCTGCGGATCATGCCTTCAGCACCCCTGCCAGGACCCCAATATCGGTCCGAAGATGCCCACAAAATCGTTAAATTTCAGGTTGCTGAAATACATTCAACATCGGCCCATCTTTTCAAGGCTCGTTAACCACTCGGCCCTGGTGATCAGCGGTGCGACATTGTTTCGATCGACCGAAGCTCGGAGAAGGGTGGTTCCTGCCTGTGCAACCTTCGATCAGCCCGTTGCGCAACAGCCTCGCAAGTGCCGAAAAGCTGGTGACAGGATGAAACGCTTCGGTTAATGCGGGGCCGGTTGCGGCGGACCGTCGCTGCAGCTCTCGCAATGATCGTCACAGCAGGAAAACGGCATGGCGGATTCGCCTGAGATCATCGGCTCGCTCGCGGATTTGTCGGGCGCCTACTCGGCCATCCTGTGCGATGTCTGGGGGGTGATCCACAATGGCGAATGGCATTTTCCGGCGGCTGCCGAAGCGCTCGCCGCCGCGCGTGCGGCGAAGGTCCCGGTCGTCCTGATCACCAATTCGCCGCGCCGCAATGCCGATGTGGTGGCGCAGATGAATGCGATCGGCGTTCCCGCTGCCGCCTACGATCGCGTGGTCACCTCGGGCGATGTGACCCGAGACCTTATCGCCGAAGGCCCGCGAACAGTCTTCCATATCGGCGCCGACCGCGACTTCACCCTCTATGACGGTCTCGACGTCGAGCTCGTCGAGGAGTTCGAGGCTTCCGGCGTGGTCTGCACCGGGCTGTTCGACGACGAGGTGGAAACGCCGGAGGATTACGCCGATCTGCTGCGCCGACTGCGCGCCAGGAACTTGCCTTTCATCTGCGCCAATCCCGACATCGTGGTCGAACGCGGCGAGCGCATGATCTGGTGCGCCGGCGCCTTGGCGCGCGACTATGCCCAGCTTGGCGGCCGCACGCTGATCGCCGGAAAACCCTATGCGCCGGTCTATGACGTGGCGCTGCGGGAGGTTGCCGTGCTTCTCGGCCGCGACGTCGAGCGCTCCGAGGTGCTGGCCATCGGCGACGGCATGATGACCGACGTCAAGGGCGCCGCCGACAACGGCATCGACGTGCTTTACGTGTCGGGCGGCATTCACGCGCGCGACTACGGCGATGCCATGCAGCCGGACCCTGCCAGGCTTGCAGCCTTTCTGCAAATGCACGGCTACCGGCCGGTCGCCGTCATTCCGAGACTGCGGTAGGGTTGCTGCATGAGCGCAGCTTTCGAACACATTTCAGCACCCGCGCCGCTGCCGCCGCATTTGCGCGGCGGCGTGGTGGCGATCGGCAATTTCGACGGCGTCCATCGCGGCCACCAGGCGGTGCTCGATCGCGCGCTTGCCGAAGCCGGGCGGCGCGGCGTGCCGGCGCTAGTGCTGACCTTCGAGCCGCATCCGCGCAAGGTGTTCAGGCCCGATATGCCGCTGTTCGTATTGACGCCGCCGCCGATGAAGGCGCGGCTGCTGTCGCATCTGGGCTTTGCCGCACTCGTCGAACAGCCGTTCACGCGCGCCTTTGCCGGCCTGTCGGCCGAGGCTTTCGTGACCGATGTGCTGGAGACGAACCTCGGCATCACCCATGCCGTCACCGGCTTCGATTTTCACTTCGGCAAGGACCGGCAGGGCGGTCCTGCGTTTCTGATGGCGGCAGGCGAACGCCATGGTTTCGGCGTCACCCTGGTCGACGCCTTTCGCGACGAGGGCGCCGAGGTGGTGTCGTCGAGCCGTATCCGCGAGCTGCTCTGTGAGGGAGAGGTCACCGAGGCCGCAGGCCTGCTCGGCTACCGCTTCACCGTCGAAAGCGAAGTGATCGGCGGCCAGCAGCTAGGCCGCACGCTCGGCTTCCCGACAGCCAACATGAGGCTTTCGCTGGAAACGACTCTGAAGGAAGGGATTTATGCCGTCCGCTTTCGCCGCGCCGACGGCACGCTGCATGATGGTGTCGCCAGCTTCGGGCGTCGCCCGACTGTCGACGACAATGGCGCGCCGCTGCTCGAAACCTTCGTCTTCGACTTTGCCGGCGATCTCTATGGTGAGATCTGCGACGTATCGTTCTTCGGCTTTTTGCGCCCCGAGGTGAAGTTCGATGGGCTCGATGCGCTGGTGGCACAAATGAAGCGCGACGAGGCGGAGGCGCGCGCGCTGCTGGCCGGCGTCAGGCCGCTTTCGGATCTGGACGGCGCCATCGCTTTTTGAGCCTTCCGGCCGCTTACCTCTTCAAGGCCCTACTTCTTCAACGCCAGTCCGAGAGCGATGAAGCTCCAGCCCTGGAAGATCAGGTCGATGGCCAGGAACAGGCCGAGCACCCACAGGCTGTTGACCGGCCAGCCCATGGCGATGGTCAGCCCCGCCAGCACGCTGATCAGGCCCGCCGCGACGACCCAGCCCCAGCCCTTTTCCGGTCGGTGGCTATAGCCGACCCAGGCCCTGAGCGCGCCTGAAGCGACCAGCGCCACCGCCAGCAGCAAGGTCAGCACCGTCGAGGCCAGCAGCGGATTGTCGAAGGCAAAGAAACCGGCAACGGCATAAAGCAGGCCGCTGAGCAGCCAATAGAAGAAGCGGCTCCAGGTCTTCACCCCGAAGGCATGCACGATCTCGATGATGCCGGCCATCAGCATCAGCCATCCCACGACATAGACCGAGGCGACGGTGGCGATGAACAGATTGCCGAAGGCAATGCCGCCGAAGATGAGCAGCAGCACGCCGAGCGCGACGAACCATCCCCATTTGTCTCGTGTCCGGCCGATCGCGTCTTTCAGGGTGTCACCGTGCAACGTCATGGCTGCATCTCCTCGAAATCGCCTGGCACCTTGCCGGGAGGTTAGCCCCGGCTGTAGCGGACGTCCAGCCGATGGCGACGGCTAGCAAACAAACAAAGCGTCGGTGCTTGAGGTTCGCGCGTACGTGTCAATTTATGGCAGCCCACCCAGTCACAAGGATGAGGACAAGCGTGACGATCGCTCCAGAGACGTAGACGATCGTTCTGACACTGCCACCCTTGGCGGCATTGCCGCCGCGTAGGTAAACCCCCAGGTGAAGCAGGCGTATCGCCACATGAACCCAGACAATGGTCGCCAACGTGGCCGACCCAACGCCAACCATCATGGCCAGCACCGCCGGGACGACAAAAGGCGCCAGCGCCTCGACCGAGTTCATATGCACGCGGTCGATCCTGTAGAGGAGATTGGCGTCGTCGGCCGGGATCACCGGACCGGAAAGCGCTCCGGCAAATCCCTTGGACGAACCCGAGTAAACCGCCAGCGCGACTGACAAAAGACAGAGGATCAGTACACCGAGGATGCTTAGCCAATAGGGTTCCATAATTGTGCTCCTTCAGGTCACCTTGCTGGCAAAAAGATCTTGGAATCGCCTGAGATACAGCGGCCAGCCTTGATCGCCGTCGACCCCAAAGCGCACGCCTTCCCAGCCTTCGCCATGACGTTCGAGATTGCGATGCTCGATCTCGACGCGGGTCCGGCTATTCGTCTCCGCCGTAAACCGGACTTCCCACTCGCTGGTCCTGTCCGGATTGGTCTCGATCTGCCATTGAGGGCTGATATCCCAACTCAGAAGCAGTCGGTTCGGCGGCTCGTAGGCCAGCACCCGTGCCCAGCGGCACTCGCTGCCATCCACACCGCGGTCGTAGACGTGACCGCCAACGCGGGGTTCGAAGATCGTCTCCGCGATCGGCACCGCAAGCAGGTTATGCTCTTTGGGTTTGAAACTGCCGAAGTGCTCGGTGAAGACCTTGAAGGCATGTGCGATCGGAGCCTCGACAAGGATGGAGTGCCTCACGGGCGGTTGATGTGTGCTCATTCCTGCTCCTTCAAGGGCTGTTCGACGACCACTTTGTAGGCCGCCAAGGTCTTGCTCCAGAACCGGTCGAGTTCGGCGCGCAGGCTGGCCAAGCCTTCCGATTCGACCCGGTAGATGCGTTGCTTGCCTAGCCGTGTGTTGGCCACGAGGCCGGCGTCCTTGAGCACCTTCAGGTGCTGCGAGACCGCCGGCCGGGTGACAGGAAGCGCACGAGCCAATTCCCCGACCGAACAGGGTTGTTCGACCAGCAGTTCGAAGATCATCCGCCTGGTCGGGTCGCCAAGCGCTGTCCATCTGTTCATGTTAGTCTGCACTAACGCGAATTTAGGCAACCTCGTTATTTCTGTCAACTCGCCACAGGCCCGGCGGCGCCCTGTTCAAATGGGCCACAGCACAAAAAACAGGGTCGCAGTTGCCGCCACTGCTGTAGATTTTAAGTCAAATTTTACTGAACCGGCGCCATGGCTTTGGCTGCCGGGTGTTCTCTCCGTTTTGTTTCGCGTATGGGGTGATGATGCGTATTGTCTGGACGATTCCGCTGTTTCTCGCCTCGGCGCTGCTCACTGTGTCCACCGCCAATGCGGGCGAGGGTGCCTTCGGCTGGATGTCCGGCGACTGGTACCTGACGCTTGGCGCCACCGGCATGGTCGCGCCGAAATTCGAGGGCTCCAAAAGCTATCTGCTCAGCGCATCGCCGATCATCTCGCTGGGCAAGGCCGGCCCGGCCGCGCGCTTTACCTCGCGCAACGACAACATCTCGCTGGCGCTGGTCGACGATGGCGGCGTCCGCGCCGGCCTGACCGGAAAGTTCCTGTTTTCACGCGACAGCAAGGATGAACTCAAGGGCCTCGGCCCGGTGCGCTGGGGCGGTGAGGTCGGCGGCTTCTTCGAATTCTACCCGACGGATTGGTTGCGCGCCCGCGCCGAATTGCGCCACGGCATTCGTGCCCATAATGGCTTTGTCGCCGACATCGCCGCCGATGCCTTCTACGATATCACGCCGACGGTCAGGATTTCGGGAGGCCCGCGCGTGTCCTTTGCCTCATCGAGCTATTTCGACTCCTATTATGGCGTCAACGCCAAGGAGGCTGTGGCCTCGGGCCTGAGCGAATACCATCCTGGCGGCGGCCTGAAATCGACCGGACTCGGCGGCGCCATCACCTGGAAGGTCACCGACCCGATGACCGCCAGCCTGTTCGGCGAATATGCGCGCCTGATAGGCCCGGCCGCCGATTCCAGCCTGGTCAAGGAGCGCGGCGACCGTAACCAGTTCACGGTCGGCGTCTCGACCACCTATCGCTTCGACTTCGCGATGTAAGTGAATCGAACAAGAGACGCTTTATTCCTACGGCTTTCTCCGCTAAAAGCCCGGGAATGACGAGCTTTTCACGCGTTCGCGCGCTGACGATACGAATTACAGGCCCGGTGTTCCGGGCGGCCTGAGCGCCGCCGGAGCCGCCGGGAGTTTTGCGCGCCCCCTCGCGCTTTTCCAATCATGATAGTTCACGCCCGAGCTTTTACGCCCGCCGGGCAATGCATATGGCAGACCAATGACCGACACTGTTGAAACGATCGACTATTCCAAGACGCTTTATCTGCCGCAGACGGATTTCCCGATGCGCGCCGGCTTGCCTGAAAAAGAGCCGCTGCTGGTCAAGCGCTGGCAGGATATGGACCTTTACGCCAAGCTGCGCGAGGCGGCCGCCGGCCGCGAAAAATACGTGCTGCATGACGGCCCGCCCTACGCCAATGGCAACATCCATATCGGCCACGCGCTGAATAAGATCCTCAAGGACGTCATCACCCGTTCGTTCCAGATGCGCGGCTATGACTCCAATTACGTGCCCGGCTGGGACTGCCACGGCCTGCCGATCGAATGGAAGATCGAGGAACAGTACCGCGCCAAGGGCAAGAACAAGGACGAGGTGCCGGTCAACGAGTTCCGCAAGGAATGCCGCGACTTCGCCGCGAACTGGATCACGGTGCAGGGCGGCGAGTTCCAGCGGCTCGGCGTCGTCGGCGATTTCAAGAACCCCTATACGACGATGGCTTTCCACTCGGAGTCGCGCATCGCCGGGGAGTTGTTGAAGTTCGCCATGTCCGGCCAGCTCTATCGCGGCTCCAAGCCGGTGATGTGGAGCGTGGTCGAGCGCACCGCACTGGCCGAGGCCGAGATCGAATACCAGGACTATGAGTCCGACACGATCTGGGTGAAGTTTCCAGTTGTGTCAGGATTTTGGAGCGTTGAGCACTTTGCATCAGACGCTGCACCGTCCATGCGCGTTCCGGAAAGCGTTGCACTTTTGGACAACGCCCACGTCGTCATCTGGACGACAACCCCGTGGACGATCCCCGGCAACCGTGCCGTCAACTATTCGTCACGGATCGGCTACGGCCTTTATGAAGTTACAGCAGCCGAAAATTCGTTCGGTCCACAGCCCGGTGAAAAGCTGATCTTTGCAGATGCGCTTGCCGAAGACTCCTCGGCCAAGGCCAAGGTCACCTTGAATCGGCTTCGCAGCGTTTCGGTCGAAGAGCTTGGAAGCCTTACACTTTCACATCCCTTCAAAGGTCTCGGCGGCGGCTACGAATTCGCCGTGCCGATGCTGGCCGGCGATCATGTCACCGACGACGCCGGCACCGGCTTCGTCCACACCGCGCCCGGCCATGGCCGCGAGGACTTTGATGCCTGGATGGATGCAGCATCGGATTTGCGCGCACGTGGCATCGACCCTGCCATCCCCTTCGCTGTAGACGACGCCGGCTTCTTCACCAGAGACGCGCCAGGCTTCGGCCCGGACCGTGAAGGTGGCGCCGCGCGCGTCATCGACGACAACGGCAAGAAGGGCAATGCCAATCAGGCGGTCATCGACGAACTGATCAAGCGCAACGCGCTGTTCGCGCGCGGCCGGCTGAAGCATTCCTACCCGCATTCCTGGCGGTCGAAGAAGCCGATCATCTTCCGCAACACGCCGCAATGGTTCGTCTATATGGACAAGGACCTCGGCGACGGCACGACGTTGCGCAGCCGTGCGCTGAAGGCGATCGACGACACACGCTTCGTGCCGGCGGCCGGCCAGAACCGTATCCGCGCCATGATCGAGGAACGCCCGGATTGGGTCTTGTCGCGCCAGCGCGCCTGGGGCGTGCCGATCGCCGTCTTTGCCGATGAGGATGGCAACGTGCTGAAGGACGAAGCCGTCAACCAGCGCATCATGGATGCTTTCGAACAGGAAGGCGCCGACGCCTGGTTCGCTGCCGGCGCCAAGGAGCGTTTCCTCGGCAATCATGATGCCTCCAAATGGAAGCAGGTGATGGACATCCTCGACGTCTGGTTCGATTCGGGCTCGACGCATGTCTTCACGCTAGAAGACCGTCCGGACCTGAAATGGCCGGCCGACGTCTATCTCGAAGGCTCCGACCAGCATCGCGGCTGGTTCCACTCCTCGCTGCTCGAAAGCTGCGGCACCAGGGGCAGGGCGCCCTACGACACCGTCGTCACCCATGGCTTCACCATGGATGAAGAGGGGCGAAAGATGTCGAAATCGCTCGGCAACACCGTCGTGCCGCAGGACGTCATCAAGCAGTCCGGCGCCGACATTCTGCGTTTGTGGGTGGTGACGACGGACTATTGGGAAGACCAGCGTCTCGGCAAGAACGTGCTGCAGACCAACATCGATGCCTATCGCAAGCTCAGGAACACCATCCGCTGGATGCTGGGCACGCTCGCCCATGACGATGGCGAGGAAGTGCCGCTCGAAAAGATGCCGGAGCTGGAGCGGCTGATGCTGCATCGGCTGGCCGAGCTCGATGAGGTCGTGCGCTCGGGCTACGACGCGTTCGAGTTCAAACGCATCACCCGCACTTTGCTGGACTTTATGGTGGTCGAGCTGTCGGCCTTCTATTTCGACATCAGGAAGGACGCGCTCTATTGCGAGGGGCCCGGCAGCGTGAAGCGCAAGGCCTCGGTGCAAGTGGTGCGCCACCTCTTCGACTGCCTGGTGAAATGGCTGGCGCCGATGCTGCCCTTCACCACGGAAGAAGCCTGGCTCGACCGTCATCCGGATGCTGTCTCGCTGCATCTCGACCAGTTCCCCGAGATTCCGGCCGAGTGGAAGAACGAGGCACTGGCGGAAAAATGGCGCAAGGTGCGGCAGGTCCGCCGAGTCGTCACCGGCGCGCTCGAGATCGCACGCGCTCAGAAGGTCATCGGTGCCTCGCTGGAAGCCGTGCCGGTCGTGACCCTCGACGATGCCGCGCTTGAAGCCGCGATCGCCGATGTCGACATGGCCGAAATGGCGATCACCAGCGGTCTCGTCATCGCCCACGGTAAGGCGCCGGAAGGCGCCTTTGCGCTCGACGATGTCAAAGGTGTCGCGGTGGTGGTCGAAAAGGCCGAGGACCGCGGCTTGGTCAAATGCGCGCGTTCGTGGCGCTATACCGCCGATGTCGGGCAGGACGTGGAATTCCCCGACGTGTCTGCCCGCGATGCCGGCGTGCTGCATGAACTCAAGGCTCTGGGACGTTTGTGAGTGCTCAAAGCCGGTGCACAAATGCCACGGCGGGCGGGTGAAAAGCGCCCGCGCGTTGCCCTTAACGAGTGGTTGAGATAAACACGCGAAACTCCGGAAGACAAATTGTCGCCGGAATTCCGTCGCAAGAGCGTGGACGATGGGGACCGGGCCTTCGGCCGGTGACGATCGAGAGGCTGTCTAGAGTGGGACTTTTTGGCATGATCGACAGAACTTCCGTGCGCGTTGCGCTGCTGGCGCCGCTTGTCGCGTCCGGCCTCGCTCTGTCCGGCTGCATGGGTTCGCCGACCTACGGCACCGACAAGACGGCTGGCGAGCAGCTTGCGGGCGACCTTTCCGGCGCCTTCGCGATCACGCCCAAGCACAAGGAACAGATCGACTACAGGCCGCGTCCGGAGCTGGTAAAGCCGGCGCCGGGGCAGAAGGAAGTGCTGCCGCCGCCTCAGGAAAGCATCGAGACGGCGAGCACCGATTGGCCCGAATCGCCCGAGCAGCGCCGCGCCCGCCTGCGTGCCGACGCCACTGCCCACCAGGACGACCCGTCCTATCAGTCGGGGATCGTCGACGACGTGCAGACCGATCCGGCTTCCGTGAAGAAGGCGCTGGCGGATTCGGGCTCAAGCCACCCGCCGGCCTGGTCGCCGAAGGATTCAGACAAGGGCCGCGCCGCCGAGATCCAGCGCCGCACCGCAGAGCAAAAGCAGGGCGATCCCAACACTCGCAGATATCTGAGCGAGCCGCCTCTGGCCTATCGGGCTGCCTCCGACACGGCGCCGCAGGGCGAACTCGGCGAGGATGAATACAAGAAGGAACGCCGCCTCAAGAAGGAAGCGGCCGCCAAGGGCAAGAGCGGCGGGCTCTTCGACTGGCTGCCCTCCTGGTAGGAACCGTCGCCTTCGGTAGCTGAAGGCTCTACGTTTCGCGTCTTTCCCGAAAGAATTCCCTGAGCAGCAGCGCCGCGTCGGCCTCGGCCATGCCCGGATAGATGTCGGGCGTATGGTGGCAGGTCGGCGAAGCGAAGAAGCGCACGCCGTTGACCACCGCGCCGCCCTTCTCGTCGGCCGCGCCGAAATAGAGCCGGCGCAGCCTGGCGAAGGAAATGGCGCCTGCGCACATGGCGCAGGGTTCCAGCGTCACATAGAGGTCGTGGCCGGTCAGCCGCTCGCTGGAGAGCGTTTGGCAGGCCGCGCGGATGGCCAGCATTTCGGCATGCGCCGTCGGATCGGCAAGTTCGCGGGTGCGGTTGCCGGCGGATGCGACCACCGTGTCGCCGCTGGCGATGACGGCGCCAACCGGAACTTCTCCGCGCAAGGCGGCGGCTTGCGCCTCTTTCAGCGCCAGCGCCATGAAATCCGGCCGCTTCACGCGGTTTCCATTCCGATTATCTCCTCGCCACTTGGCGGTGATCCTGTTATGGAGCGCGTCAACCCGAATATCGGAACAGATTTTCGGAAATGATCATGCGCCAAATCAAAGTGCTATAGCGTCCTTTGCGCGTCCGAAAGGATGCGCCACGCTGTAGCAGCGCAACAAGGCAAAGGCCACATGGACGACAACGACAAGAAATCTCCGCGCCACAAAGGCCCGGGCAAAAGCGGCCCTGGAGCCGCGGGGCCGCGCCGCGATGGCGCCGCCGGCAAAAGCGGCAAACCCTCCTTCGGGGCCAAGAAACCCTATTCACCGCGAGGCGCCCGGCCCGCAGCGGCTGAGGGCGAGCGGCCCAAGCGCGATTTCAAAAGTGGCGACCGGCCATTCAGCAAAGGTCCGCGTTCCGAAGGCAAGCCCTTCGAAAAGCGCGAGGGACCGCGCAAGCCATATGCACCACGCGGTGACCGGCCGATGGCAGCCGAAGGCGAGCGCAAGCCGTATGAAAAGCGCGAAGGGCCGCGCAAACCCTATGCGCCGCGTGGGGATCGCCCTATGGCGGCCGAGGGTGAACGCAAGCCGTATGAAAAGCGCGAGGGGCCGCGCAAGCCTTATGCACCGCGCCGCGATCGGCCGGTTGCGGCCGATGGCGAGCGGCCAAAGCGCGATTTCAAGGGCGGCGATCGGCCGTTCAGCAAGGGGCCGCGTCCCGAAGGCAAGCCTTTCGAAAAGCGTGAAGGGCCGCGCAAGCCCTACGCACCGCGTGGCGATCGGCCTGCTTCCGCCGAGGGCGAAAAGCGTTTTGACCGGCCAAAGCGCGATTTTGGCGATCGCCCGCAGCGCGACGCCGGAGATCGTCCCAAGCGTGACTTCAGCGATCGCCCCAAGCGCGATTTCGGTGGTGACCGGCCGCAAGCATCTGGCGGCCCCTTCAAGCCGCGCCCGCGTCCGGCCGAGGCTGAAGAAGCCGGCGAGCGTATCGCCAAGCGGCTGGCCCGCGCCGGCCTGGCGTCGCGCCGCGACGCCGAAGACCTGATCGCGGCGGGCCGTGTCAAGGTCAACAACCGGGCTTTGACCTCGCCGGCCTTCAACGTCATGCCGGGCGACATCATCCATCTCGACGGCATGGAGATCCCGCCGATCGAGCGCACCCGCCTGTTCCTGTTTCACAAGCCGGCCGGCGTCGTTACCACCAACCGCGACCCCGAGGGCCGCAAGACCGTGTTCGACGTGCTGCCGGCCGAATTGCCGCGGCTGATGACCATCGGCCGCCTCGACATCAGCACCGAAGGCCTGCTGCTGCTCACTAATGATGGCGGTCTGTCGCGCGTGCTCGAACTGCCTGCCACTGGCTGGCTGCGCCGTTACCGCGTGCGCGTTCATGGCAAGGTCGAGGAAAGCATGCTCGCAGGCCTGCGTGAAGGCATTGCCGTCGACGGCGTCTTCTACGGCGCCATCGAAGCGACGCTCGACCGTGAGCAAGGCACCAACGCCTGGCTGACGATCGGCCTGCGCGAAGGCAAGAACCGCGAAGTGAAGAACATCCTTGGATCGCTCGGCCTCGACGTGACGCGGCTGATCCGTATCTCCTACGGACCGTTCCAGCTCGACGATCTCGCCGAAGGCCATGTGCTGGAGATCAAGGGCCGCGTCTTGCGCGACCAGCTCGGCGAGCGACTGGTCGAGGAATCCGGCGCCAATTTCGACGCCGAGATCATCAAGCCGTTTTCCAACCAGCCGGTGCGGCGAGAGCGTGACGCGGAGCCGGAACGGCCGAAAGTCACCCGCGAGGGTGACCATCGGCCGATCGGCGAGGGCGGTCTGATCAAGAACCGCAAGCGCCGCGAAGGCAGCCGCGACGAAGCGCTCGGCAAGCTGTCGACCAGTCCCGAAAGGGGCGCGAGGCCGGAAAAGAGCTTTGGCGAACGCGGCCCGAGACCCGAGCGCAGCGAGTTTTCGGACAAGCCGCGCAACGAGTTTCGCGAAAAGCCGCGCGGCGATTTTGGCGACAAGCCCCGTGGAGGCTTCGGCGACAAGCCGCGCGGCGCCTTTGGTGACAAACCGCGCGGCGGCAAGAAGCCCGAGCGCGAGCAGCGGCCGATCGATCCGCCGAGCCAGCGCAAGGCTAATGTCTGGATGGCGCCGGGCGCGCGTCCGATCGGCAAGGGCAGGGCGGAAGCCGATGCCGCCAAGGCGGCCGAGGCCAAGGCGCGCAAGGCGTCGTTCAAGCCGTCCTATGGCAAGCCGTCCTATGGCAAGCCGGGCGGAGCCAAGCCGTTCGGCAAGCCGGGTGGCGAGCGTCCGGATGGCGGTCGGGGCGGCGAGCGGCCACGCAACGGTCCCAAGGGCCCGAGGACCAGATGATGCCGGGACTTCAATGAGATCCGGCCTTAAATGAGACCCGGGCATAAATGAGAATCGTCGGCGGCCAATTTCGCGGGCGTCCGCTGGCAACGCCGCGCGACCATGCCATCCGCCCGACGACCGACCGCGCCCGCGAGGCCGTCTTCAACGTGTTGGCGCACCGCTTTGCCGACAAGCTCGACGGCGCGCGTGTGCTCGACCTTTTCGCCGGCACCGGCGCTCTCGGCCTCGAAGCGCTGTCGCGCGGCGCTTCCTATGGCGTCTTTATCGAAGAATCGGCCGAAGGACGCGGCCTGATCCGCACCAATGTCGAAGCTTTTGGCCTTACCGGCCGCACCAAGATCTTCCGCCGCGACGCGACCGCCCTGGGTGAGGCCGGTACGCTTGCGGCATTCGGCCTGGTCTTCGCCGATCCGCCCTATGGCAAGGGCCTTGGCGAGCGCGCCCTGCGCTCGGCCAGAGATGGCGGCTGGTTGCTGCCCGGCGCGCTCTGCGTGGTCGAGGAAGCCGCCTCGGCGCCCTTCGAGATTGGGCCGGAATTCTCGGTGGTTGATGAACGAAACTACGGCGAGACGGTGGTCCGGTTCATCGAGCTTGCGTAAGGGTGGAGCGACCGGCGCCTTCAAAATGACGCACAATTCACTTTGCCTCCGCGGCTAACCTTGCCTATCGTCGCGCGATAACAACCGGAGCCATCAATGACATTTCATACTGAATGGCTGCGGAGAGCCTTGCTCGCCACCGCGCTGACCATGGCCGGCCCGGCCCTGGCCGCGGATGATGGCAAGGTGGCCAACTTCCTGCTCGAAAATGGCATGGAGGTGGTGGTCATTCCCGATCATCGCGCCCCCATCGTAACCCATATGGTGTGGTACAAGATCGGCAGCGCCGACGAGCCGCCAGGCAAGTCCGGCATAGCGCACTTCTTCGAACACCTGATGTTCAAGGCCACGACCAACCACGCCGCGGGCGAGTTCGACCGCGCCATATCGGCCATCGGCGGCTCCAACAACGCCTTCACCTCCTATGACTACACTGCCTTCCACGAGACGGTGGCGCCCTCGGCACTCGGTGAGATGATGAGCTTCGAGGCCGATCGCATGCGCAACCTCATCTTGACCGACGAGGTCATCAAGACCGAGCGCGACGTGATCCTGGAAGAGCGCCGCTCGCGCATCGACAGCAATCCGCAGGCGGTGCTCGACGAAGAGGTCGACGCGACGCTCTGGCAGAACCAGCCCTACCGCATTCCGGTGATCGGCTGGATGCAGGAGATGGAGCAGTTGAACCGCACCGATGCGGTTGCTTTCTATGACAAATACTACCGGCCCAACAATGCGGTGCTGATCGTGGCCGGCGATGTCGAGCCGGAGGTCGTGAAGGCGCTGGCCGAAAAAACCTATGGCAAGGTCGCGCGCGGTCCCGACCTGCCCCCGCGCATCCGCCCGGTCGAGCCGGAGCAGAACACCAAGCGCACGGTGACGCTCACCGATGAGCGCGTTTCGGTGCCGAGCTTTTCGACGCAATGGGTGGTTCCGTCCTACCACACGGCAAAACCCGGCGAGGCCGAGGCGCTCGACCTGCTGGGAGAGATCCTTGGCGGCGGCAGCCGCAGCAGGCTCTACCAGCAACTCGTGGTCAAGCAAGGCATCGCATCGGCGACCGGCGCCTTCTTCCAGGGTACGATGCTCGACGCCACCAATTTCACCGTCTATGGCGCGCCGCGCGGCGACGCCAAGCTGAGCGACGTCGAGGCGGCCGTCGACGCCGAGATCGCCCGCATCGTCAAGGACGGCGTCACCGCCGATGAGCTGGAGAAGGCCAAGGCCCGCTATATCAGGGCCATGATCTTCGCCCGCGACAAGCAGGACGAGATGGCCAATCTCTACGGCGCCGAGCTCGCCACCGGCGGCAACGTCAGGGATATCCAGGAATGGCCGGACCGCATTCGCAAGGTCACCGCCGATGAGATCAAGGCGGTCGCCGCACGCTATCTGCTGCTCGATCGTACGACGACCGGCTATCTCTTGCCGCAGCAACAGGCGGGGAATTGATGATGACGAGATTGAGCGTTAGCGCTGCCCCTCACCTGCCTACCGGCATCCTCTCCCCCTATAGTGACAGGGAGAGGGGCGCTGTCATCGTCGATTTCGCCAACCATCAGCGTCGTAAGAAGAGCGCCAGCGTCGCGGCGAGACCCTTTCTCCCCGTCACTATACGGGGAGAAGTGCCCGGCAGCGCGATGAGGGGCGGAGCTGACCTTGGCGATCAATGGCCTGATGCGATTACTCATAGGCGCATCGCGGTTCTCCACGTCTTCGCCACACTGTTCCTCGGCATCTTCTTCCTCATCCTGCCGGCGCTTGCCGCGCACGCGATGGACATTCAGCCGGTGACCTCATCGAAAGGCGTCAACGCCTGGCTGGTCGAGGACCACTCCATTCCGATCGTCGCCATCCGCTTCGTCTTCGATGGCGGCTCGACGCAGGATCCGGCGGGGCGGGAAGGGCTGGTCAATCTGATGACCGGCCTATTCGACGAGGGCGCCGGCGACCTCGACAGCGAGGCCTTCCAGATCAAGCTTGACGATGCCGGCGCCGAAATGGGCTTCGAAGCGGCGCGCGACGGCACCTATGGCGCGATGCGGATGCTGGCCGAGCAGAAGGACGCGGCCTTCGACCTGCTCAGGCTGGCGGTCACCAGCCCGCGCTTCGACCAGGCGCCGATCGACCGCATCCGCGCCCAGATCCTGTCCGGCATCATCGCCAATGAGCGTGACCCCAACACCGTCGCGCAAACCAAATGGCTGCGCGCCATCTATGGCGAACATCCGTATTCCAGGCCCGACCAGGGCACCAAGGACAGCATCGCCACCATCACGGCGGCGGATCTGGCTGCCTTCCACAAGGCCAATTTCGCCCGCAGCGGCCTGCATGTTGCGGTGGTCGGCGACATAGATGCCGCGACGCTGAAACGGAAGCTCGATGAGGTCTTCGGCGATCTGCCGGAAAAGCAGGTGCTGCAACCGGTTGCCGATACCGAACTGAAGCTCGGCCAGCAGCTCGAGGTCGACTACGACCTGCCGCAGACCTCGCTGCAGTTTGCCTACCCCGGTGTGAAGCGCGATGCGCCGGATTTCTTCCCCGCGGTGCTGATGAACCAGATTCTCGGCGGCGGCACCTTCACCTCGCGCCTCTATGACGAGGTGCGGGAAAAGCGCGGCTTGGCCTATTCCGTCGATTCCAACCTGGTCGATCACCAGCATTCCAACGCGCTGATCATCACCACGGCGACGCGTTCCGACCGCGCCGCCGAGACGCTCGCCATCGTCAAGGACGTGGTCAAGAAGATGGCCGAGGAGGGGCCGACCGAGGCCGAGCTGGACGCGACCAAGAAATACATGGTCGGCTCCTATGCGATCAGCAATCTGGATTCTTCCAGCGCCATTGCCGCGACCCTGGTGGAATTGCAGCTCGACAATCTCGGCATCGACTACGTGCAGCGCCGCGCGGCGCTCATCAACGGTGTGACGCTCGATCAGGTCAAGGCAGCGGCGAAGAAGCTGCTGACGCCGGCGCCCGCGATCATGAGCATCGGGCCGAAGCTGGAGGCCAAATGACAGGTCCGACTTTCGGTATCGCCTTTGGCGGCGGCGGCGCGCGCGGCCTCGCCCATATCCACATCGTCGAGGCGCTGGACGAGCTCGGCATCAAGCCCGTGGCCATCGCCGGCTCCTCGATCGGCGCCATCATGGGCGCCGGCATGGCCTCAGGCATGAGCGGCAAGGACATCGAGGACTACGCCCGCTCGATCCTCGGCCGCCGCGCCGAGGTGGCGGCGCGCATGTGGCGCTCGCGTCCCGGCACCATCGCCGAGGCGATGCAGGGCGGCATCCGCGTCAGCCAGTTCAACATAGAGCGCATCTTGAAGGCGTTCCTGCCGGAAGCCATCCCGGAAACCTTCGCCGAGCTGATGATCCCGCTCAAGGTGACGGCGACGGACTATTTCGGTCACAAGCTGGCCGTCTTCGACGAGGGCGACCTGCATTCGGCGCTCGCCGCCTCGGCTGCCATTCCCGCGGTGTTCCGCCCGGTGACGCGCGACGACCGCGTGCTGATCGACGGCGGCATCTACAATCCGGTGCCGTTCGACCTCATCGAAAACGCCGCCGACATCATCATCGCCATCGACGTCGTCGGCGCGCCGAGCGAGGCCGAGCGCAAGCACCCGACCACGGTCGACCTGATGTATGGCGCCACGCAATTGATGATGCAGTCGATCATCGCCCACAAGCTGAACCAGCGCCCCCCCGACATACTGATCCGCCCGCCGGTGTCGAAATACCGCGTGCTCGATTTCATGAAGATCGACACGCTGCTGGCCGAGACGCAGGAGGTCAAGGACGAACTGAAGCGCGAGGTGGAAAGAGTGGTCGAGGCGCGTGCCAAGGGCAAGCGGGGGAAGAAAGCAGGGTGAGCTGCCGATCTCCCCCCTCGAGGGGGAGATGGCCGGCAGGCCAGACGGGGTCGTCTCGCGTGAAGCTAGACCTCCTACTGTCGATAGGAGGTTGCGTCAGGACGGACCGGCCGCCTCTGTCGCCTTCGGCGACATCTCCCCTCAAGGGGAGATTACCCCACCAGCGTCTCACACCCTCCCAGCCGCATATTCCAGCGCCACCACGCCATTGCTGAACTGTACGGTCGAGATCGGCTCCAACGCCACCGGCATATCGGGCGGGAACAGCTTCTTGCCCTCCCCGACGGAGCCAGGGTAGCTCAGCAGCCTGACGCGATCGACCAGACCATGGCGCAGCAATTCCCGCGCGACGCTCAGGCTGCCATGCACATAGATGTTGCCGCCGCTGCCTTGCTTCAGCGCCCGAACCGCTTCCGGCAACGCACCCTTCAGCAACTCGGCCGGTTTCCAGTCGAGTGCCTTCGGGCTTGTCGACGCGACATATTTCGGCAGCGCATTGAACCGGTCGGCGAAGTCTCCGGTTTCCTTGGGCCAAGAGCCGGCAAAAATCTCGTAGGTCGTGCGCCCCAGAAGCATGGCCCCGCTGTCGGCAAGCTCGTCCTCCTTGAACCTTTGCATCTCATCGTTCCAGGTCACGCTGGGCAGCTTCTCGACCTCGGCGATGCCATCGATGCTGATGAACTCGGTGACAATAAGGTTTCTCATGGCGCTCTCCTTCTTCTGTCAAAGGACGAACCGCGTGAGCCTTTTTGCGACCGCTCTGCGAAAAAAATGCGCTTTGTTGAGCAGCTGTCGGGCGCTGGCCCATTCGCGCTTAAAGGGGGGCGCTTCGCTTCGGACACCATCGACAAACGCCAGAACGACCACACACGGAGCAACGCAGTAAACCAGTCTCGCTCTGCGGCCCGTCTTCGTCACAGCGTCGCTTGCGTCGAGATCGACGGTGATGTCCTCATAGCCCAGCACTTCGCCATCAAGCGGGTAGGCGGCCTTGTAGACAGCTTCCTTGGCGGCAAAAAGGATGCGACCGGCAAGATACGGGTCGGTTGCGTCGATCCGGTCAGCGGGGACTGCAACCAGCGCGAAGATGTCGTCGGGCAGGGGCAAAGCGGGCTCGATATCGATGCCGAGCGAGGCGACGTGGGAGAGCGGCGCGACGGCCGCCACGGCTATCTCGTCGTCGTGAGCCAGCGACCCCGTTACTCCATGAGGCCATACCGGTGCCCCGGAGGAGCCGCGGAGGATAGCGACGTCGTTCAAGCCCATATCCGCCAGCAGCTCGTGCGCGATCCACCGCGCCGCGCCACTCGCCCGCCGCATCAGCGGCAGGCGTGACGGGATGGAGCGTGCTTCCTGCGGCAGCAAATGGTTCTCATCGCCTTCGCGGATCGTGCGGCATCCGATCCGAACGCCGGCCGGTGCCATGGCGGCCATCGCCGCCAGCAACTGCGCCGACAGGCTGGCACCGGCATCGGGCGGGCGCGTCATGGCTGTTCGCCCCGCAGAGCGAGGTCGGCGATCATTTCCCCGTCCTCGTCGGGCCCTTCTTCGACGAAACCGGCAGCGCGATAGAGGCGGCGTGCCGCTTCATTCCCAGGTTCGTAGCAGATCGAAACGTGGCTGATGTGGCCGAGCCCCATGATTTCATCCAGCACTTCGCGCAAAGCGGCCTTGCCGTAGCCTTGGCCCTGATGAACGCGATCGATCATGAAGCGGTAGATCCGCGCCTCGTCGTCGTCCTCTGGCGCCTCATACATCAGGAAACCGACGACGCGATCCCCTGCCATGACGACGCGCGGCCGAGCGTCCCCGTCGGTTTCGGCTTCGTCCAGCGACTCCGCATTGCTGGCGACGAAATCCATCTGATCCGGGGCCAGCTCCAGGGCCGCGACCACAGCCCGGTTGGCCGCAGTCACCGAAACGAGGCGGATGTCTGCGCTCATCAAGCCGTTGCCTTGACGCCATCCTCCGGCACCGGCTCGACGAAGCGATGCAGCTTGGCCGGGTTGCCCCGCCAGATCGAGTTGGGCTCCAGCTCTTCGCCCTTCATCACGAAGGAGTCCGCGTCGACCATCGAGCCTTTGCCCATCACCACGCCGTAGTGGACAAAGGCGGAAGGTCCGAGCGTGCAGCCGTCGCCGATGCGGATGAAATCCGACTTGAACGCACCTTCTTCCAGCGAATGGGCCTGGATGACGCAGCCTTCGTTTAGCGTGACATCATCGCCGATCTCGACCAGCGAGCGCTCGGTCAAATTGCTGCCGCCGTCATAGACCCGCTTGCCGACCTTGACGCCCAACAGGCGCAGGATCATCGGCCGGAACGGCGTGCCGGCGAACAGGCGCACGATCGGCGAATCCGCCAGCTTCCAGTGGCGTTCGTGGCGCCAGAAGGCGACGTCGTAGATCGTCGTCATCTGCGGCTTTAACCGGCCAAAGCCAAGGCTTGCCCGCTCGACCAGAATGTAGAACGGAATGGTGATCGCCGAGGTCAAAAGCACGGCGGCGAACAGGGCGACCTCCGCCCATTCCGTATAGTAGTTTAGCGCCCGGTCCCAGATCGCCAGCGTGACGAACAGCATGACCCATTGCGTTGCCAGGAACAGAAGAATGGTCACCAGGTTGTGGCGGTTCTTGTGCGGGATGCGCCGGCGCCGGTCGGCCTCGTCGACGCCGGCGATAAGCTCCTTGTCGCGGTTCACCATGCGCGGGATTTCAAACGCAGGCGAACCGAGAAGGCCGACATTCTCGCGCACCGGCCCATCGATGGGGATCATCACCTTGGTGCCGAGCAGCACGTTGTCGCCGGTGCGGCCGTCCGGCGGATAATAGATGTTGTTGCCGAGATAGTTGCGTTCGCCGATGCGCGTCGGCTCGAGCCTGAAGGCCGAGGCGGATTTGTGCATGTTGATCATGAACAGCCCGTCCGAGACCATGGTCTCGGTGCCGATCTCGCACAGAAGCGGGTTTTCGTGCTGCTGGTTGGAGCCGAAATTGGAGCCGGTCTGCACCACTCTGTTGAGGTTCCAGCCGATGGCGCGCATGTAGTGCACGATTGCCGAGCTGTCGCCGGCCAGGAGCCCGAGCACGCGGGAATTGCTGGCGAATTCGGCGACGGTCTGCAGCCAGTAGCGGAAACCGTAAAGCGTGTAGGTGCGGCCCGGCTTCAATATCAGGCTCGTCAGGCGCGGCACCAGCGTCGCTGCCAGGAAAGCCGCCGCGATATAGCCGAAAAGCGTGACCGTGGTGCCGATCGCGACAAGGCCGATCGTCTCCTGATAGTCGTCGCCGACATATTCCCAGTAGCTGTGGAACAGGAGCGGCAGCGGGGTGACGAGGCCAAACAGGCCGACCAGCTGCAGCGCTTCATAGAGGAAGCGCCGGACCTGGTAAGGATTGACATTGCGCACCTTGCAATAGTCCGCCGTGGTCGGCACCGCCGGCGATCCATGCCAGTGCTCGCCGTCGGGAATGCTTTGCCCGCGATGCAGCGAGGACGAATGGCCGAGCTGGGCGCCGTTGCCGATCCTGGTGTCGATGTCGAGCGTGGAGCCGACGCCGACGAAAGCATCGCGGCCGATGGTCAGCGGCCCGGTGTGGATATAACCGGACTGGGCCCTGAAGCCGAGGATCATCGATTCCTTGCGCAGGATGGTGTTGGCGCCGATGGAAATAAGATCCGTGCAGACGGGCACGGACTTCGATTCGATGACGGCGTTTTTCCCGAGCTTGGTGCCGAGCAGCTGCAGATAGAGGCTGTAGAGCGGGCTGCCGCGGAACAGCACGACGGGCGCGGTTCGGATCAATGTCTTGACCACCCAGAAGCGGAAGTAGCGCACGCCCCAGACCGGAAACGCCTCGGCCTTCCACCGGCCGATGAGCACCCATTTCGCCAGGACGGCAAAGCCCGACATGCCGAAGAACACGGCGGCCGAGAGCGCCACGCACCGGATATAGAGCTGCAGCGGATCGTCGAGCGCGTCATACATCCAGTTGAGGCCGTCATTGATCGCCCAGAGCGCCACGTAGCTGTAGAGGCCGTAGAACGAAAGCTGCGCCGCGCCGCAGGTCCAGTAGGCGAAGTTCGAGGCCCGGCGGGTGAGGACCGGCTCGTTGGTTGCCGTCGTCATCTCCTCCGCTACCCCCAGATGCAGCGCCAGGCGCGCCACCGTGGGATAGAGGTAGATGTCGCGCATCGACGTCGTCGCCCATTCCTTCCTGGTGCGCACGCGCGCGCAGAAATGCGCCATCAGCAAGGAGTTGGCGCCGAGATCGTCGAAGAAGTGATCCTCGACCGACACCGCGTCGAATTTCAGCACCGTGGCCAGCGCTTCCGCCAGGAATCGCTCGTCCTCATTGCCGGGCGGCACCATCGTGCGATCGGCCGAAAGCCGGACGCTCGTCGGCTTCGGCAGTTGGCGCAGGTCTACCTTGTTGGAGACGGTCATCGGGATGGCAGGCAGTTCCTCCAGATAGCCGGGCACCATGTAGTCGGGCAGCCGCCGCTTCATCGTCTGGGCGAGATCCCCTCGGGAAATCGCCGCTACGCCGGTTTTAAGCGCGTAATAGGCAACCAGTTCGACGCGACCGGGTTCGATCTCCCAGGTGGTGACGGCGGCCTGGGCGATCTCGGGCTGGTCGAGCAGCACCGCCTCGATCTCGCCGAGCTCGATGCGATAGCCGCGAATCTTCACCTGCGTGTCGATGCGCCCGGCATACTCGATCTCGCCGCTATCGTTGATCCGGCCAAGATCGCCGGTGCGGTAGATGCGCTGCGACGGGTTGTTCGGCAGGCCGACGAAATCGGCGATGAATTTCTGGTCGGTCAGGTCCGGCCGGTTCAGATAACCGACGGCGAGCCCGATGCCGGCAATGCCGATCTCGCCCAGTTCACCGGGCTCGGCAAGTTGCGGCAGCGAAGCGTCGAGAATGACGATCGAGTAAGTCGGCAACGGCGCGCCGATCGTGACGGGACGGTCCGGCGTCAGCGCCCCCATCGTTGCGGTGACGGTCGCCTCGGTCGGCCCGTAGGTGTTGAGGATCTGCCGGCCCGGCTTCGACCAGCGCACCACCAGATTGTGCGGGCAGGCCTCGCCGCCCACCAGAAGCGTGCGCAGGCTGGGAACGTCCGATGTCATCGACGACAGCAAGGTCGGGCTGCAGGCCATGCAGGTGATGTCATGGAGGCGCAGGAAATCCGCCAGTTCCTCGCCCACCAGCGGCATCTGGCCAGGAGCCGGCACCACCGTCGCGCCGGCGACGAACGGCACCCAGATCTCTTCGGAGGAAAAGTCGAAGGCAATGGTCATGCCCTGATACACCCGGTCGCCCGGCCGGTAGCCGTAGGAGGCGGCCGCGACGTGTATGAAATTGACGAAGCTCTGGTGCGTGATGACCACGCCCTTGGGCTTGCCAGTGGTGCCCGAGGTATAGAGGATGTAGCAAATGTCGTCGGCCGCCTGCGGCTTCAGCGGCGCGGGCGACTGCGCGGAAATCTCGGCGGCGGCGCTGTCGATCAGCACATGGGGAACGGGCAGTTGACCGGCGCGCGACGCATAGGCGGCGATGGTGACGATCATGCTGACGGCGGCGTCTTCGATGATCAGCGCCATCCGCTCCTGCGGAAACGCGGTGGCCAGCGGCACGAAGGCAGCCCCCGCCTTCATCACCGCCAGCAACGCGACATAGGTCTCCGCCGACCGATCGAGAATGAGCCCGACCCGGTGGCCCGGCCGCACGCCGTGCTTGATCAGCATGCGGGCGAACTGGTTGGCACGGCTGTTCAGCTCCTGATAGGTCCACACGCGCTCTTCGGAGATCACCGCCGGCAGTGCGGCAAACGTTACGGCGAGCTGCTCGAAGACCGTATCGAGCCGCTCACCCGGCTGCAGGGCAAAGTCGGCGCCCGTCAGGACCTGGCCGTCCCTTGCCGGGCCGCGAGCGATCCTTGCCAGCGCATCGATGCTTGCCAGGCTGCCGATCGCCGTTGCCGCGTCGCCGTCCAGTTCGGCGATATCGTAGTCCATGTCCATACTTTCTCGTCCTCGCCGGGCATTGCCCGGCTGTTCATGCCGCCGCTGGAGGAGGCACTGCGCCGCCGCTGCGATTTTGTTGGTGGAGGGCTTCCAAAAAGGAAGAGCCCGGAATCTCGACCGGGGAGCTTATGCCACCCGATCTTTTCGCCGGTTTTTCCGAACTGTTGAATTTTGTTTCTGGAGTGTGTCTGGGCGGGAATTTGCCGGGCCTCGTCGACCCTTGCGGGGCAGGGGTTCAGCCTCAGTGGCGACCCGGAAAGAGACTATGAGCGAACCTCATGCGGACGGCGCCGGCGAGCTGTCTATAATGGAGCGCTACGGCGGCGACCCAGCAGCAGAGCTATGCCCAACGCCGGAAGCGTCGCCGCCGCGACGGCGAAGAAGACGAATTGCAGCCCGGTCGACGCAGCGACCAGGCCGAGCGCCGGACTGCCGAAGCCGAGCGCCACGTCGAGGAAGACGGTGTAGAGTCCCATGGCCAGGCCGCGGCTGCGCGACGGAAGACGGCCTACGGCCTCGGCGCCGAGGCCGGGATAGACCAGCGAGTAGCCGAGGCCAGTCAGACCCGCTCCGATTGCGGCGACAACAGGCCCGGTCGCAAGCCAGATCAGCATCAGCCCTGCCGCCTCGACCACAACGAAGATCACGGCGACGCGTGCGCCTCCAAGCCTGTCGGGCAGGTGGCCGAAGCACAGCCTTGCCACAATCAGAGACGCAGCATAGGCCGTGAAAGGAAGCCATACCGGCTGCCAGCCCTGCTCGGCGAAGAGCAGGGCGCCGAAGCCCAGAATAGCACCATAGCCGAGGCTGCTGAAAGCAGCTCCGACGCCAGGAAGCCAGACCGCTTTCGCCACGCTCCTCCATGACTGCGGCACGCTGCCCGAGGCGGCGCTGGTGCCGCGCATCGGCAGGATGGCAAGCAGCGTCGCCAGCGGCAGGATGATCGTCGCGAGCGCGATCGCGGTGAAACCGCTCGCCGCATAAAGCGCAGATCCGACCGGCGCCCCCAGCGCGAGCGCCGCAAACATCGCCGTGCCCACCCAGGCTATGACTTTTCCGGAGTTCTGTCCGCCCGCAACGGAGAGGCCCCAGGCGACGCCGCCGGTGATGATGAAGCTCTCGGACGCGCCCAGCACCGCCCGTCCGGCGAACAGCGCCGATGCGGACGCTACCGGCCGGTCGAGCAATGCCAGCGAGCCGAGGTAAAATAGCCCGGCAAGGGCAGCGGCAACGAGGCCGACGACGACGGCGCGCTTGCCGCCGCGTCCATCGGCATAGTTTCCAGCCCCGATGCGCGACAGCATCGAGGCGACGAACTGGCTGCCCGTCACCAGCCCGACTGCGAAGGGGCCGAAGCCGAGCTGCTGGTGAAGATGCAGCGGCAGGACGGGTAGCGCCAGGCCGATCAGCAGGAAGCCGGTGAAGACGGCCGCCATGATCGGCACCAGTTCCGCCATGACGCCATTTCGGTCTGACATCCGCGCCATTTTGGCCATCGGCAGCCCAACTGTTCGGATCAGTAGCGTTCGTAGGTTACGCGCCAGCCTTCGGCCGGGTTGTCAGGCGTGAGGACGAGTTTGTTGTCCGAGACCTCGAATTTGCGTTTCATGCTCTTCCCGACAAGGTTGCGGACCAGGGAGGACTCGATGGTGATGACGAAGGTCTTGTCCTGGTCGTTGATGGCGACCGGCCCGTAATAGGCTTCGTAGCCATTCGCCGTGTAAGGCGTGTCCGGCGCCTTGGGGTCGGGGTTCTGCGCCTGCACCGAGAGGGTGCCGGCCTCGGTGAAGATGACCTGGCCGGAATAGGGCACGGGCTTCAGGTTTCCCTCTGCCCCGGCCTCGAGCGAAATCATCCGCCATGCGCCGATGATCGCGGACTCTTGCGAGAAAGCCGGCGTGGCGACCGAAAGCGCAAGAGCAAGGGCGGCAATCTTCAATCTCATCGTCATATGTCGTTGTTCCTTTTCTGAGTTGTGGGAGCGCACAGACCGTCCGCCCGATCTTGCTCACACCGAAAGCATGACCTTGATGGCGCGACGCTCGTCCATGGCGCGATAGCCTTCAGCGACCTCGGCCAACGGCAGCTTGAGGTCGAAGACCTTGCCGGGCTTGATCCGACCTTGCAGCACACGATCCATCAGGTCGGGCAGGAAGCGGCGCACCGGCGCCGGGCCGCCCAGCATGCGTTTCTGGCCGAAGAATAGTTTTTGGCCGTCGAAGTTCACGCCATGCGGCACGCCGACATAGCCGATGGTGCCGCCGGGGCGGGAGCAGGCCAGCGCCTGGTCGAAGGATTCTCCCGTGCCGACGCATTCCAGCACGGAGTCCGCGCCGACGCCCTTGGTGAGTTCCTTGATGCGGGCCACGCCTTCCTCGCCGCGCTCGGCGACGATGTCGGTGGCGCCGAACTCGCGGGCGAGCTTTTGGCGGCTGGCGTGCCGGCTCATGGCGATGATGCGCTCGGCGCCCATCTCCTTGGCCGCAAGCACGCCCATCAGGCCGACCGCACCGTCGCCGACCACCACCACCGTCGATCCTTCGCGGACCTCGGCTGCGTCGGCCGCATACCAGCCGGTGCCGAGCACATCGGACACAGCCAGCAGGTCTGGGATGAGGTCGGCCGGCGGGACCTCGGTGGTGGCGACCAGTGTGCCATCGGCCAGGGGTACGCGAGCGTAAGGCGCCTGCGCGCCCGACATGAACTCGCGCTGCACGCAAGACGACTGGAAGCCGAAGCGGCAATGCGGGCAGGTATTGTCGGAGAGGCAGAATGACCCCACGACGAACTGGCCGGGGCGGACCGTGCGCACCTCTGCGCCGACCTCGACGACGATGCCGCAATATTCGTGGCCCATATGCATCGGCCCGGCGACCGGCTGCAGCCCGCGATAGGGCCACAGGTCCGAGCCGCAGATGCAGCTTGCCGACAGCTTGATGATGGCGTCCGTCGGCCGCATGATTTTCGGATCGGCGATTTCCTCGCAGCGTATGTCGCCCGGTTTGTGAAGAACGGTTGCAAGCATGTTGGTTCCTTCCGAGGGGAGAAGATCAGCCGCCGTAGTCGGCGTCGCTGACATGTTCCAGCCAGTCCACGACCTTGCCGTCCTTGACCTCCTGGAGGGCGATGTGGGTCATGGCGGTCCGAGGCGACGCGCCGTGCCAGTGCTTTTCGCCGGGAGCGAACCAGACGACATCGCCCGGATGGATTTCCTCGACCGGGCCACCTTCGCGCTGCACGCGACCGAGGCCGGAGACGACGATCAGCGTCTGGCCGAGCGGATGCGTGTGCCAGGCGGTGCGGGCGCCGGGCTCGAAGGTCACCTGTGCGCCTTGAACCCGCTCGGCGTCGAAGGGATTGAAGAGCGGATCGATCCGCACCGTTCCGGTGAACCAGTCAGGCGGTCCCTTGCCGGAAGGCCTGGTGCCGGCGCGAAGAATGTCCATGGTGATCTCCTTTGCGTCCTCAAATGCGTTCGATGCGAAGCGGGAATTTGCCGCGAATGTGCAGGGCCTGCTCGCCCTCGTCGAAGCGGCCAAGCCTGATCAGCCCCGGATGGCGGTAGTCGGCGTAGAACATGGCCAGGTTGCCCCACGGCATGAAATAGCACAGGTCATAGGGCTGCTCGTCGGCGAACGGACCGCTTCCCTCCTCGGTCAGCTTGCGCGGCAGATAGGCGATCTTCTCGTTATGGGCGTAGTCCTCGATTTCGAGGTCGAGCGGCAGCATGGAGAAGAAGTCGTGCGCCGACGGATTGTCGTAGAGCGTGGCGGTCATGGTGCGGCCGTTGAAAACCATCCTGATCTTCATGTCGGTGGGCTCCTGGCTGACGGGAGATTGGCCTTCCTGGCCGGCGGCTGTGCGAGGCAGGGCCGCCGCCGCGAGCGCGGCGCCGAGCAATGTCCGGCGGCTGAGCGGCGCATGTTCGTTCGTCACGGCAAAGACCTCCGGGCCATATGCGCTGCGGCAAGGGCGGCGACCGCCGATCCGCAGAGCAGCACCGCGCCCAGAGTGAACGGTCCCCACCAGCCCACCGTATCGAACAGCGTGCCGCCGATCGCGGCGCCGCCGGTGATGGCGAACTGGATGACGGCTACCTGCAACCCGCCGCCGGCCTCCGCGTCGTTCGGCAATGTTCGGCTGAGCCACGTGCCCCAACCAACCGGCGCGGCCATGCCGAAGAAGCCCCAGGCAACGAGCAGCAGCGCTGTGGGACCCGGGAGTGCACCGAAGGCGATGAGCGCGGCGGCCAGCGCAGCCATGACCAGCGGGATGACGGTGAGGATGCTGAACAGACGCGTGCGCAAAAGTCGGCCGACGCACCATGTGCCGAGCACCCCGGCCAGCCCCATCGCCAGCAGGACCGCCGAGAGGGCGGCGATGTCGAGCCGCGTGACGTTCTCGAGGAAGGGCCGCAGATAGGTGAAGAGCGCGAACTGACCCATGAACAGCATCATGATCGACGCCATGCCGGTGGCAACGGGAAGACGGCCGAGCAGCGCCAGCGGATTGCCGGCACGCTTCCTCCGGCGCGGCGGCAGCGCCGGCAGGCTTGTCCACTGCCAGGCCAGCGCCAGGAGGCCAAACGGCACGACGAGGAAGAAAGCGCCGCGCCAGCCGACATAGGCGCCAAGAAAACTGCCCAGCGGCGCGGCGATGGTGGCCGCAATGGCATTGCCGGCGTTCAGCATGACGAGACCCTTCGGAACCATGTCTTGCGGCACGAGGCGCATGACGATCGCGGTCGACATCGACCAGAACCCGCCGATCGCGATGCCGAGCAGCGCCCGGCCGACCATGAGCAACGCGTAGTTTGGCGCGAAGGTGACAGCCAGACCGGACACGATGAGGAGGAGGGTGAAGCCGGTCACGACCAGTCGGCGGTCGATGTGGCGCGTGAGGCCGGCGACCAGCAGGCTGGTCACGACGGCGAAAGCGCCCGAAATCGAGATCGCCTGTCCCGCCCGGCCCTCGGTGATGCCGAGATCGGCCGCTAGCGGCGACAGCAGGCTGACCGGCATGAATTCCGACGCGATGAGCACGAAAACACACAGCGCCATCGACAACACCGCGCCCCATGCGGCGCGGTTTTCAACAAGCCTTGTGTCGTACGTGGTTTCCATGATTCGCATCCTGGCAAAGCGGCCGGACGGATCAGCCGCCGTCGCTGCCAGAAGATATTGCAGGGGAACCCATTTAAGTAGACTAAGTAATCCGCATGGACTTATCTGCTCATGATATGAATGTCCGGCGGGAGGTGCCCTATGCAGCGCGATGGCATGAAGGATCTGCTCTGGTTCGTGGCGGTCGCCAGGGAGCGCAGTTTCACCAGGGCGGCGGCAAAGCTCGGAACCTCGCAGTCGACCCTGAGTTCGACAATCAAGGAGCTTGAAGCTCGCCTTGGCGTCCGCCTGCTGACGCGTACGACGCGGAGCGTCTCTCCGACCGAGGCCGGCGAGCGACTATTCCAATCTCTCGTTCCCCGCTTCGAGGAAATCGAATCCGACCTTGCAAGCCTGGTGGCGTTTCGCGACAAGCCCTCCGGAACGGTCCGCATCACCCTGTCCGACCATGCGCTCCAGACGACCGTCTGGCCGAAGCTCCAGCCCTTGCTCAACGACAATCCCGACGTGCGCGTCGAGCTTTACAGCGACAACGGCATGAAGAACATTGTGGAGGAGCGCTTCGACGCAGGCGTGCGGCTTGGCGAGAGCATCGACAGGGATATGATCGCAGTGCGCATCGGGCCGGATTGGAGGCTCGTGGCCGTGGCTTCGCCGGACTACTTTTCCCGCCATCCGGTTCCGACCGCGCCCCAGGATCTGGTCGATCACGACTGCATCAATATGCGGCAGGCGACGTTCGGCGGACTGTATGCGTGGGAATTCGCCAGGGATGGCCGCGACCTTCGTGTGCGGGTGGAAGGCCAGCTTACCTTCAATTCGTCCATTCCCATGATCGAGGCTGCGACAAGCGGTTTCGGGATCGCCTATGTCCCGGAAAACCTCGTCAGCCACCACATCGCCGAGGGACGCCTCAGGCTCGTGCTCGACGACTGGAGCCCGCCATTTGCCGGCTATCACCTCTACTATCCGAGCAGGCGACAGCTCTCCCCTGCGATGGCGGTGATCATCGACGCGCTCCGCCATCGCATCTGACACCTGTTTGGATCATGAAACTGAGCCTGGTAAATGGCAGGTTCTATCCCCAGGCTCTTTGACCTTCTAGGCTACGGAAGGCTGCTTCGCGCCTGGTTCATGTCGTCCAGGTGAAATCCGATATCGCTGAAGCGCAAGAGTCTTCGACATCTTTAGAACAGTTCTATGACAACGCTTCAGCCGTCATTCCGAAATGGATATCTACAATCTGCTCTGCCATCCTCTTGTACTGACTTGAATGATAGGCGCTAAAGTCAAAATTATCGATGCCTGCGAACGCTTGATCGAGATCGGCTTGGTCCAACGACCTGCCCCCTTTGATGAGCAGCCGGAGGGTGATTAGAAAGCTGTTCACATAGGTCGTGGCAAGGACGCGCTTCTCTGCCTTTCGATCGGTGGTCCAGCGGCCCGACGCCAGATTCTTCCGGATGGCGACTAACAGTCTGTTGATTGTCGCTACGCAGAATGTGACATACTCAGCAAGAGCTTCGTCATTCCTGCCCGCTGCGACATCGTCGCGGGCCTCATGGGCCCAGATCGAAAAGAGCGAATCGTCCCCACCGGTTTTCACAAGCGGCCGAAGCCCATAGCTGACAATCGACGAAGTTTTGAGCTTGTCAGTGTCGAAGAAATATTGCTCGACGACGCCCTGCAGCGGGCCTGTCTTTGCCAACTGCGACAGAACGCGCGCCGCGATCGAATCGCTGGCGAAAGGTTCGAGTACGAGCCCAATCGCTTGCTTTAGTTGGGACTTTGCGTTGGTCTGAGTCGAGTTGATCTCGAGGAAGAGTCGCGCCTCGAATTTTTCACGCTCAATGTCGGATAGATATGCGGGGTAGATGATGCCAGTCACGAGCAGATTCTGCTGAACCCGCAAAAGCGCAATCTGCGAATCGTCATTGTCTGTCTCATGGTAGGCAAAGACTCGGTGCTGGCCATCGACTATCCCGATGCTGTTCGCCCGGTCTGGCAATTTAATGGTGACTGGCGCCGTCTGCTTCAGTGTCGCCGAGTCGACCGTCTCCAGCTTCTTGTTTAGCGGCTGCACCTCGGGCGGCAGGGTCACGATGATATTGTTAATGAAGACGCGTTTCTGCTTCTTCAGGTATGTCCGAATCGCCTCGATTTTGGACTTCGAGATCATGCGTTGATAGAGATTCATCGAATCGCGCCAGCCGTCTTTGCGCAGCACGTAAGCGGTGCGGAGCAGCGCATCGGGATCGGCATAGAAGGTGACAATCTTGAAGCCATTGTCGAAGTGTGAGTGTGCCTCGGGGAGCAGCGACCCTGAGTAGTCCTTCGATGGCGTGGAGACATCAATCTTGCCGTTCACGCCCACCTGCGCGTCGATCGCGAGGAAATGGAGCAACTCGAAGCGTGAGGATTTGTGCACGGCGTCGGAGACCGCCGCAAAATATCGAACTGCGGCGTAATCCATATAGACTGGGGCCGGCACATTGAGCTTGTACTTCTCCTCGAAGTCGAAGCGCGAGCAGTATAGGATTTTCACAATCGTCTGCTGCACATGATAACCGCTCGCCAGTTGGTCCGCGCTCACCGGAAATTTCGCGGCAAGAAATGTTAAAAAGGCTTCCGGATCGGCCAGGATCTAATCGTAGATATGTTTCTTGAGCTTGAGATGATCGCCGACGTTTGAGGCCTGAGCGCACGTATATTCCGCCAAGACGACGACATTTTCATAGACAAAGACGTCGTCAAGGTCCGTCTTTTGGTTTTGGTACGTGAATTCGCGATCGCTCACCCCAGCTACGCGGTGGAACCCAGCCTTGATAAAGGATGATCGGATCGCCGCCCGATGGTCGCCCTTGAGCTTGTTGGCTGCTTTCTCAACTGACGACAGCGGTGCCTTCTTCGCCTTTTTGGACTTTTTGCCCTTGCCGGGCTTAGCGGTTGCAGCAACCGCGGATACTGCCTTTGCCATCACTCGGCCGCTTCAGACCATTCTTCGGGAACTGTGCTGACCTTCTCGCCCGGCAGCGGCCGTCGCACTTCTTTATCCGACTGCCGCAGTTCGAGCTCTCCGGCGCGTAAGGCTTTCACCCGCTTGCGTGTGAGGTCAACATAGTCAGCGCTGCGATCGACTCCGATCGCATTGCGTCCGGCCTTGACAGCCGCAATCGCGCTAGTGCCTGCGCCGACGAATGGATCGAGCACCACGTCGCCCGCATTGGAAAAGGCAAGAACGCATCGCTCCGCCAATTCATGCGGGAATTGGCAGGGATGGATCGTCTGTTCGGGATGGTTCGCCTTTACATTGGGGATTTCCCAGATCGGATATTCGCTGAAACAGTCATCGGCTGAAAAGGTCCAGAAGTCGGAGGGGTTCTTCCCGAGAGGATTACCGCTCGGCTTGCCCGCCTTCTCCTCTCCTTTCTTCGCCGAGTGGCGCTTGCCGGGGTAAAGTTGTGGCACACGGATCGGGTCGAGATTAAAGACATATTCGTCGGACTTGGTGAACCACAGCAGCGTTTCATAGCGGCCCGATAGGCGCTTGTTGGCGTGCAGGCCGAAGTTGAACTTCCAGATGATCCGGTTACGCAACTTGAAGCCGTGACTTAGGAACATCCCATAAAAATAATAGTCGAGTGGAAAGACCTCGCCATCACGCACGAAGTTGCCAACCTGCCAGCAGACGCTGCCTCCTGCCGTAACCTTCTTGCAGATTTTTTCGACGACCGGAGTCAGCCAAGCGACATATTCTTCAAGCGACATCGCCTTGTCGCGTTCGTAAATCTTCCGCAGATTATAGGGTGGCGATGTCAAAACGAGTTGGACCGTCTCGTCGCCTATCAGGTCGAGCGCCCTTGAAACATCTGCTTGGATGAGGCGCAAACCATCGTCCAATATTTCTGGTACATCCGCGTCAGCCAAATGCGACCCCCTGTTCTTCGCGCCGGAATACCAGCAAAGAATCACTATTTGTACTACGAGGAGCGAGAGAACACACTGTTTCACGAAAAACTATCGAGTTTTGCGACGCGAAGTGGAAACCGGTTCCGACAAGAATTTGATACGCCCATAGGCCCAGTTGTCCCCCTTGCCATCCCCCTATCCTTCCCCTAATCTAATTTGAGAAAACCTTTTCCCAGATCGCTCCGTACGCGCCGAGATCACCAGCTGGCGTCTGATAGGGCTATAAGAGAAAACCTTTTCTCAACCCGAGGACTTACACCCGACCAATGCCCTCCGACACCTCGCCGCCACCCGCCAAGACCCCCGTCACCCTGCGTGAAGTCGCGGCGATGGCTGGCGTCAGCGTGGCCACGGCCTCCAAGGCGCTGAACGGGCAGGGGCGGATGACTGCCGAGACGCGGCAGCGCATTCGCGAGACGGCGCAGCGGCTCGGCTTTCGCCCCAACAGCCTGGCGCAGAGCCTGCTTCGGCGGCGCTCCTTTACCGTCGGCTTGCTGACCAACGATACCTATGGCCGCTTTTCGCTGCCGGTCATGTCGGGCATTTCCGATGCGCTGGTCGATGCCGGCGTGTCGGTGTTCATGTGCAATGTCGAGGACGATCCGCGGCTGGCGCAGCTGCATGTCGAGGCGATGCTGGACAAGCGCATCGACGGCATCATCGCCAGCGGCAAGCGCATCGACCGCCACTTGCCGGTCGACCTCGCCAATCTCGGCGTGCCCGTCATCTACGCCTTCAGCCAGCCCGATCCCGATGCCGTCGCCTTCGTCTCCGACGATGCCGGCGGGGCGCGGCTGGCGGTCGAGCATTTTTGCCGCCTCGGGCGGCGGCGCATCGCCCATGTCAGCGGTCCCGCCAGTTTTGCCGTGGTGAATGAGCGGGCACAGGCTTTTCGCGATGTGCTGGCCGCGCACGGCCTGCCGGTGACCGAGCCCTTGCTCGGCTCGTGGTCGGAAGCCTGGGGGCATGAAGCCGTCGGAAAGCTGTTCGACGGCCCAACGCTCTTCAACAACAACGGGGAGAAACCCGACGCCGTGTTCTGCGGCAACGACCAGATCGCGCGCGGCGTGATCGATGCGCTGCGCGAGCGCGGCTTAGGCGTGCCTGGCGATGTCGGCGTCATCGGCTTCGACAATTGGGAGATCGTGGCCGAGGCGACCCGCCCGCCGCTGACCTCGGTCGACATGAACCTGGCAGCGCTCGGCCGCGAGGCCGGCCTCACACTGCTTTCGCTCGTCGGCGGCCAACCCGCCGCGCCGGGCATTCGAAAACTGCCGTGCCGGCTGGTGGTGCGTCAGTCATGCGGCCGTCCGCCGGACGGCTAGGAGAACGCGCGGCGCGATCTGCGCCGCAACAGGGAGGAGGAGAAAACCATGAGGAGGAAAACCATGAAGACCATGATTACCGGTTTCGCGCTCGCCGCGAGCATCATTGCCTTGCCTGCAATGGCCGCCGACACCGCCAACATCTGGGTTCGCGCCGACGGCTCGAACTTCATGCCGCGCATCGTCGATGCCTTCAACAAGGGCCATGAGAACCAGGTCAAGCTGGACATCATTCCCAATGCCGAGATCATCCCGAAATATGGCGCCGCCGCCGCCGGCGGCACGGCGCCCGACGCGCTGTCGCTCGACCTGATCTACACGCCGTCCTTTGCCGCGGCCGGCCAGCTCGAGGACATTACCGACTGGGCGAAATCGCTGCCCTATTTCGCCAGCCTGTCGCCGGCGCATGTCAAGACCGGCACCTACAAGGACCACATTTACGGGCTGCCGTTCTCGGCCGACGCCTCGGTGCTGATCTGGAACAAGAAGCTGTTCAAGCAGGCGGGGCTCGATCCCGACAAGGGGCCGGCCAACTGGGCCGAGATCGAGGCCGATGCCGAAAAGGTCAACGCGCTCGGCGGCGACATCAAGGGCTTTTATTTCTCCGGCAATTGCGGCGGCTGCAACATCTTCACCTTCACGCCGCTGATCTGGGCCTCTGGCGGCGACATTTTGAGCGAGGACGGCTCCAAGGCGACGCTGGACAGCCCGCAGCTGCGTGGCGCCATCGACCTCTACCGCTCGATGGTCAAGAAGGATCTGGTGCCGGCCGGCGCGCAGACCGACACCGGCGCCAATTTCTTTGCCGCCTTCGCCACCGGCAATATCGGCATTTCGCCGTCCGGCGCCTTCGCCATCGGCGCGCTCAACACGCAGTATCCGGACATCGACTATGGCGTCACCTTCCTGCCGGGCAAGGACAGCGGCTGGTCTTCGTTTGCCGGCGGCGACAATTTCGTCGTCACCAAGGGCACCAAGAAGCTCGCCGTGGTGAAGGAGTTTCTCGACTTCGCCTATTCGCTCGAAGGCCAGACCATCCTGGCCAAATACGGCAGCCTGCCGGTGCGCGGCGACATCGCCAAGGAAGCGCTGAAAGATCTCGATCCGCGCTACCAGATCGCCGCCGAAGCCATGGCCAAGGGCCGCACGCCCTATTCCGTGGTGTTCAACGACCTGATCAACTCGGCCAACGGTCCGTGGACGCAGATGATCAACGAGGTCGTCTTCGGCGACGACGTCGATGGCGCCATCGCCAATGCACAAGAGACCATGCAGTCGATCATCGACCAGGCGCAGAAATAAGGACTGGCCGGCGGCGAGGGCGCATGACGCCCCTGCCGTCGCAGGTCCTGATCCGGCCGCCCGATCCGTCTCCCTGGACGGGCGGCCGGCGCTCCTTACCCTCCCCACAAGGGGGAGGGTAAATGACCGCCACCACCACCACCCCGCCACGCGCCAGAAAACTGGTCGGCGCCGGCCGCCGGCAGTGGATCGGCCTGCTCTATGTCGCGCCGGCCGTGGCGCTGGTCGTCGTATTCTTCATCATCCCGCTCGGCATGACGGCCTGGATGTCGCTGCACAACTGGCCGCTGATGGGCGAGCATTTTTACATCGGTTTCGACAATTACCGGGCGATCCTGCGCGACAACCGTTTTTGGAACGCGCTGAGCTTCACCGCCTACTACACCGTGATCGTCACCATCGTGATCTTCGCCGTCGCCTTTCCGCTGGCGCTGTTCATCGAAAAGCCCAGGCGGCTGACCGGCTTTTACCGGACATCCTTCTTCATGCCGGCGGTCGTCGGCTTCGCCTCGGCCAGCCTGCTGTGGTCGTGGCTGCTCAATGTCGATTCCGGCCTGTTCAGCCCGGCCGCCTACGACCTCGGCCTGACCGCGAAAAAGTTCAACCTGCTGGCGACGTTCCAGCCGGCCTTCTGGTCGATCATCGCCATGGTCGTCTGGAAGGTCGCGGGCTTCACCATGATCATCCTGATGACCGGCCTGCAGTCGATCCCGACCGATCTGCAGGAAGCGGCGATGATCGACGGGGCAGGGCCGTTCGCGCGCTTTCGCGCCATCACCCTGCCGCTGATGCGCCGCACGCTGGCGCTGGCGCTGATCCTGTCGATCGCCGGCTCGATCCTCGCCTTCGACCAGTTCTACATCATCCTGCGCGGCGGCCCGCGCAACCAGACGCTGACCGCCGTCTACTGGATCTTCAACCAGTCCTTCGTCTCGTTCAAGCTCGGCTATGGCGCAGCTTTGTCGATGATCCTGCTGGCCATACTGGTGGCGCTCAGCCTGGTTCAGCTGTGGCTGCTGCGCAAGCCGGAGGGCATCGACTGATGGCTCAGGCAAGAAGCCGCAGCAGCCGCCTCTGGCTCAGGATCGCCGAGCATTCGACCGGCATGATCGCCTCAGTGCTGTTCATCGCGCCGATCGCCTGGGCCGTGCTGTCGACCTTCAAGCCGGCGCAGGAGGCGCGCCAGCCGCCGCTGCCGCCATGGCCGACGACCGGCTTCTCGGTCGAGAACTACCGCACGCTCGACACCTTTGGCGACGGGCTCTGGCTGCCGGCGCAAAACAGCCTCTATGTCGCCTCGATGACGGTGATCCTGTCGGTCGTCGTCAGCGTGCTGGCCGGCTATGGCTTTTCGCGCTTCCGGTTTCCGATGAAGGATGTGCTCTTCATCGTGATCCTGTCGACGATCATGATCCCGTTCCAGTCGATCCTGACGCCGATCTTCCTGGTGCTGACCAAGGTCGGCCTCCACAACACGCTGACCGGGCTGGTCCTGGTCTACACCACGCTGCAGCTGCCGTTCTCGATCTTCATGATGCGCAACGCCTTCGACGCGGTGCCGCGCGAGATCGAGGAGGCCGCGCGCATGGACGGCGCCAACAACGTCACCATGCTGCTGAAGGTGATGCTGCCGCTGGTCTGGCCGGGCATCGTCACCATCGCGCTGTTCGCCTTCCTCGGCGCCTGGAACGAATTCCTGGCCGCACTCGTGCTGATGACCGACCAGTCCAAATTCACGCTGCCGATCATGATGACCGCACTTCAGTCCGGCCGCTTCGGCGCCATCGACTGGGGCGCGGTGCAGGCGGGCGTCACCGTGATGATGGTGCCGTGCCTGGTGCTCTTCCTCTTGCTGCAGCGCTTCTACATCCGCGGCCTGATGGCCGGCGCGGTGAAATGACCCGCCGTGAAATGACCAATATCCAACGGAGTGACACGATGACCGTTCAACCATCCGCCAAGCCCGGCAAACTCGCCTTCCGCCCACTGCCGGTGCCGCAGGTCGATGTCCGCGGCTTCTGGGGCGACCGTGTCGATGCCGTGGCGTCGCGCACCGCCGACATCCTCTACGAGCGCTGCGTCGAGGCGCGCATGCTGGAGCAGATCGACCCGGACCGGCCCTCGCCGGGCGTCGTCATTCCGTTCCATTCGCCGTCGCCCGACGAGGCGGCCAGCCCCGGCTTCACCGGCTCGACGGTGACGACGCAGATGTTCTGGGACTCCGATTGGGGCAAGACCATCGAGACCGCGGCCTATTCGCTCTACCGGCGCAAGAACGCGGCACTCGAGACGAAGATCGATGCCGTCATCGACCTGTACGGCAGACTGCAGCAGGAAGACGGTTATCTCTCCAGCTGGTACCAGCGCATCCAGCCCGGCAAGCGCTGGACCAATCTGCGCGACTGCCACGAGCTCTATTGCGCCGGCCATCTGATCGAAGGCGCGGTCGCTTACTACCAGGCCACCGGCAAGCGCAAGCTGCTGGATATCATGTGCCGCTATGTCGACCATATCGCCGACACCTTCGGTCCGGAGCCGGGCAAGAAGAAGGGCTATTGCGGCCATGAGGAGATCGAGCTGGCGCTGGTCAAGCTGGCGCGGGCGACCGGCGAGCAGAAATATATGGACCTGGCCAGGTATTTCATCGACCAGCGCGGGCAGCAGCCGCATTATTTCGACGAGGAGGCGCGTGCGCGCGGCGCCGACCCGAAGGCCTATCATTTCAAGACTTATGAGTACAACCAGTCGCACAAGCCGGTGCGCGAGCAGGACAAGGTCGTCGGCCATGCGGTCAGGGCAATGTACCTCTATTCCGGCATGGCCGACATCGCCACCGAATATGGCGACGATACGCTCAGGGTAGCGCTCGACCGGCTGTGGAACGATCTCACCACCAAGAACCTCTATATCACCGGCGGCCTCGGGCCGTCGGCGCACAATGAGGGCTTTACCAGCGACTACGACCTGCCCAACGAAACCGCCTATGCCGAGACCTGTGCCTCGGTCGGCCTGGTGTTCTGGGCCAGCCGCATGCTCGGCATGGGTCCCAACGCCCGCTACGCCGACATGATGGAGCGGGCGCTCTACAACGGCTCGATCTCCGGCCTGTCGCTCGACGGCTCGCTGTTCTTCTACGAGAACCCGCTGGAGAGCCGGGGCAGGCACAATCGCTGGAAATGGCATCGCTGCCCCTGTTGCCCGCCGAATATCGGCCGCATGGTCGCCTCCATCGGCAGCTATTTCTACAGCCTGTCGGACGACGCGCTGGCCGTTCATCTCTACGGCGACAGCACCGCGCGCTTCGACATATCGAACCGGGCGGTCAGTCTGATTCAGACCAGCAATTATCCTTGGGATGGCGCGGTCTCCATTCGGATCGAAGCCGACGCGCCGGTCGAGTTCACCTTGCACCTGCGCGTCCCCTCCTGGTGCGGCAAGGCGGCGCTCAAGATCAACGGCGCCGCGGTCGATCTGGACGGCATCACCAGCGACGGCTATGCCGCGATCCGGCGCGAGTGGCGCCAGGGCGACCGGGTCGAACTCGATCTCGAAATGTCGATCGCCCGTCTGTTCGCCAATCCGGAGGTGCGTCAGGACATCGGCCGCGTCGCACTTGCACGCGGTCCGCTGATCTATTGCGTCGAGGAGACCGACAATCCCGGCCAGTTGCATCGGATCGCTCTGCCGCGAACGGCAAAAATCGAGGCGCATGCCGAGCCGAACCTGCTCGGCGGCATCGTCACGCTTTCGGCGCTTGCCAGCAAGGAAGCTCAGGAAAACTGGGAAACCGGGCTCTATCGCACCGATCCGCCGGCGGTGAGAGAAACGAAAATCACCGCCGTCCCGTACTTTGCCTGGGACAACCGCGAACCCGGTGAGATGCTGGTCTGGCTGCGGGACGGATGAGTTACAGGCTGACGAACGCCGTCAGCGGCAAATGATCGGACGCAACCCGCGACAGCGGCGTATCATGAGCTTCCACCGACGAGACCATGCCGTGCCGGTTGGCCATGATCCGGTCGAGCGCCAGTACCGGCAGGCCTGAGGGGAAAGTCGGCACCGCCGCCGGCGTGAAACCAAAGGTGGCGTGCAGCGTCTTGAGCGCCGAGCGGTTGCCCAGCCGCCATTCGTTGAGGTCGCCGAGCAGCAAGGTCGGCCTTTCATCCTGGTTGCTCATGATGTCGAGCACGACGCGGGCCTGCTCCGAGCGCGAGCGGCGCAACAGGCCGAGATGCGCGGCGATGACGCGCAGAGTGCGCGTTTCGTCGAGGTCGATCTCGGCAACCAGCGCGCCGCGGGGCTCCAGTCCCGGAAGCTTGATCTGATGGACGTCGCGCACCGTGCCGCGCTTGAACAAAAGCACGTTGCCGCGCCAGCCATGGCCCTTGCCGCTTCCGGAAACCGGCACCGGTACCAGCCCGGTTTCGTGTTCGATCCGGGCAAGATCGAGCAGCCCCGCGCGGTCGCCGAAGCGGTTGTCGGCTTCCTGCAGCGCGATGACGTCGGGGCCGATCTCGCGGATGACGCGGGCGGTCCGTTCGGGGTCGAACCTGCGGTCGGTGCCGATGCATTTGTGGACGTTGTAGGAGGCGACCACCATCTGGGCGCCTTCAATGTGCTTGCGCGGCGTCGCGTTCGCCGTGCGCGCTTTCCTGCCGCGGATCGACAGGAGCACTGTTTCAGGAAGGCTGCGTCCGTTTATATCCATAGGCCTGCGTTCAATCTGTCCTGATTCTAAAGATAGGGCGATCCCAGCCATAACAACCGGTCAAAAACCCGGATGACAAATGGCCGCGCTCTTAGGGTTGCGAGTGTGACGGGTTTGGCGGAAGCGATTGCCGCTCCGATGCGCCCTTCGATCTCGGCGGCAAAGCCGGTATCCAGCACCTCCAGGTCGATTTCGAAATTCAGCCGCAGCGACCGGGCGTCGAGGTTGGAAGAGCCGACATAGGCCCAGACGCCATCGACCGACAACAGCTTCGAATGGTCGAACGACCCTTCATGGCGCCAGACGCGGCAATAGTGTTTCAGCACCTGGTCGTATTGCGCCGTCATGGCGCGGCCGACCAGGAAGAGATTGTTGACCGCGGGCACGACGATGTCGATCTCGACGCCGCGCCGGGCCGCCGTGACCAGCGCGCTGACAAATTCCCGGTCCGGCAGGAAATAGGGCGACATGATGCGGATCGATTTGCGGGCGACGGAAAATGCCCCCATCAGCAATTTATGGTTGGTTTCGATGCTGGCGTCAGGCCCCGACGCCACCGCCCGCACCAGGATCGGTTGACCGGGAGGCGGCGAGGGCTTTTCCACGTGCCAGACCTCGTCCTTGAGGGCCTCGTTGCCGGCAAAACGCCAGTCTTCGGCGGCAACCGCGAACAGGTCGGCCACGACGGGCCCCGTGACCTGGAAATGCGTATCCGCCGAACTGGCGCTGCCGGCGAATTCGGCCGAGAATCCCTTGCGGATGTTCATGCCTCCCGTGAACGCCACCACACCGTCGACGATCAGGATTTTCCTGTGCGTCCTCAAATTCGCATAGGGAAGTCTCAGGCCCATGACGATGTTGCCGTTGAACAGATCGACGGTGACGCCGGCTTCCCGGAGTGTCCCAAGAATGCTGGGCACGGAATAGCGCACGCCCACCGCATCGATCAGCACGCGAACCGTCACACCGCGCCGGACCGCTCCGGCCAGCGATCCGACAAAACGTCGTCCGATCTCGTCATTGTCGAAGATGTAGGTCTCGAGCAGGATGCTGCGCCGTGCGCCGTCGATCGCCCCGCACATTGCCGCGTAGGCTTCGTCGCCGGTCCTCAGGATGGTGATTGCATTTCCTGAAAGCAGGCCGCGCCGCGCCACCCTGTCGCCTAGCGTCTTCAGGCCGGCAAAGCGCTGGCCGAATTCGGCTGAGATGAGTGTTTCGAGCGCAATGTCGTGGTCGTGTTTGGCTGTCTCGGCTTCACCGGCGACGGGCCGCATGGCGCTGATCGTGGCGCGGCGGATGCGGTTGATGCCGGCAATGGCATAGATGATCGCGCCAAGGAACGGCGACAAGATCATCACGCCGACCCAGCCGGTGGCGGCGCGCACGTCTTCCTTGGTCATGATTGCGTGGACGATGCCGATGGCGGCCATCAGCATCGGAATGATCACAAGGATCAGAGGCCAGTAGGTCACAAAGGTCTGCCACATCGGCAGGACTATCGAGCCAGCGGCCGCAGAAGGCAATGTGGGGGATTAGTACCGGGCAAGGGATTAACCAGGACGGAGGCGCTCGCGCCTCAGTCCTTCGCCCGCTCCACATAGGCCCCGTCAGCCGTCATCACCACCACGCGGGTACCCGGCGCGATGTGCGGCGGCACCAGCGTGCGCACGCCGTTGGAAAGCACGGCCGGCTTGTATGACGAGGACGCCGTCTGGCCTTTGGTCGTCGGCTCCGTCTCGACCACTTCGAAAGTAGCGCGCTGCGGCAGCACCAGGGCTATGGCGATGCCGTTGAACTGCGAAATCTGCACCGCCATGCCTTCGAGCAGGTAGGGCGCCATGTCGCCGACCACGCTTTCCGGCACCGCGACCTGGTCGTAGCTTTCCGGGTTCATGAAGTGATACCCCTCGGCGTCGGCGTAGAGGAAGGTGTGCTCGCGCTCCTCGACATAGGCGCGCTCGACCTGCTCGGTGGTGCGGTAGCGCTCCGAAACCTTCACCCCGTCGGAGATGCGGCGCATGTCGAGCTGGGTGACCGGCGTACCCTTGCCAGGGTGGATGTTTTCGGCAAAGAGGATCACGTAAAGCTTGCCGTCCTTGTCGACGACATTGCCTTTACGGAGCGAACTGGCGATGACCTTCACCACGGTTTTCAATCCTAGACTTCGTTGGCCTGAAACGATCGTTCGGCGCAAATCGGCTGCGAGAGCCGTCGCCGTAGCGCATCTTGGCCCGAACCGCCAGCCCTGTCAGCAATTCCGTTGCCCGGCAAACCCATGACTGGCGCTTCGCCCTGGTGGACGCCGGATGTTCACGCCGACCGCCGGCCGCGGCTGATGGCCCGCAACGCCATAGCTGCCGCAATGCGCGGCTGGTTTGGCGAGCGGGACTTCATCGAGGTCGAGACGGCGGCATTGCAGATTTCGCCCGGCAACGAGGCGCATCTCTCAGCCTTCGCCACCGAGGCGATCGGCGCCGACGGCGCGCGCCGGCCGCTTTATCTCCACACCTCGCCGGAGTTCGCCTGCAAGAAGCTGCTGGCCGCCGGTGAGCGGCGCATCTTCAGCCTGGGCGCCGTCTGGCGCAACCGCGAGCGCGGCCCCTTGCACCATCCCGAATTCACCATGCTGGAATGGTATCGGGTCGGCGAAACCTATGACAGCCTGATGGCCGATTGCGCCGAACTGCTGAAGCTGGCAGCCGAGCGGGCCGGCGCCAAAACCTTCCGCTTTCGCGGCCGCGAGGCCGATCCGTTCGCCGAGCCGGAACGCGTGAGCGTGGCGGAAGCTTTTGCGCGTTACGCCGGCATCGATCTTCTTGCCACCGTTTCTGCCGATGGCGGCACAGACCGCGCCGCACTCCATGATGCTCTGGTCAAGGCCGGCCTGCGCACGGCCGGCGATGACAACTGGGCCGATTTGTTCAGCCGGGTAATGGTCGAGAAGGTCGAACCGGTGCTGGGGCAGGGGCGGGCCACCATCTTGTACGGCTATCCGATCTCGGAAGCGGCGCTCGCCCGGCCGAGCGCGGAGGACCAGCGCGTGGCCGAGCGCTTCGAGCTCTATTGCTGCGGCGTCGAGCTCGCCAATGCTTTTGGCGAACTGACCGATCCGGCCGAGCAGCGCCGACGCTTTGCCGCCGAGATGGACGAGAAGGAGCGCGTCTATGGCGAGCGCTATCCGCTGGATGAGGATTTTCTCGCCGCCCTCGCCATCATGCCGCAAGCCAGCGGCTCGGCGCTCGGCTTCGACCGGCTGGTGATGCTGGCAACGGGCGCGACGAGGATCGATGACGTGATCTGGACGCCAGTCGCCACTCCTTGACGGAAATCGGCATTGGTTAAACTCACAAACCGGTCAAGCCGCGCGTCTGTGGCGGCCGCCGCGGATGGGCTTTGCGGGCCGCTTGGGCGCTATGCCGCAGCGGGACAATTGCCCGTGCGCCATTGCACAAGCCGCATTGGGACAATAGATGGTGCAACAGCCGCTACCGCCCGGCGCGGCTTCAGCCAGGACCACGCGCATGACCGATACATCAGAGGCAGCGAAATTGACCGACCGCGTCGCGGCACTGGTCGAGGCTGCCAAGCGGGCCGGCGCCGACGCCGCCGATGCGGTTGCCGTGCGCGGCCGCTCGATCGGCGTGTCGGTGCGGCTGGGCAAGGTCGAGAACACTGAGGCGTCCGAGGGCGACGATGTCTCGCTGCGCGTCTTCGTCGGCAACCGGGTGGCGAGCGTCTCGGCGACGGCGGCATCGGACCCCAAGGCGCTGGCTGAACGCGCCGTGGCCATGGCCAAAGTCTCGCCCGAGGACCCCTATCAGGGTCTCGCCGATCCGGCTTTGCTGGTCGGCAAGGTGCGCGACCTCGATCTGTTCGACGCCACCGAGGTTTCGGCCGATCAGTTGAAGGAAGCGGCCCTTGCCGCCGAGGAAGCGGCCCTTGCAGTCAAGGGCGTCACCAATTCGGCCGGCAGCGGCGCCAGCGCCGGTCTTGGCGGGCTGGTGCTGGCCACGTCGAACGGCTTCGTCGGCCACTATGTCGCATCGCGCTTTTCGCGTTCGGCCAGCGTTATTGCGGGCGAAGGCACCGGCATGGAGCGCGACTACGAATACTCCTCGAACCAGCATTTTTCCGATCTCGACGCGCCGGAGCTGATCGGCCGCAAGGCCGGCGAGCGCGCCGTGCGCCGCCTCGGCGCCCGCAAGGCGGCGACCGGTCCGGTCAACGTTGTGTTCGATCCGCGCGTCGCGCGCGGCATTGCCGGCCATCTCGCCGGCGCCATCAACGGCGCTTCGGTGGCGCGCAAGACCAGTTTCTTGCGCGAGATGATGGGCAAGCAGGTTGCGTCGGCTGCCATCACCGTCACCGACGAGCCGCTACGGCGTCGCGGCCAGGCCTCGCGCCCGTTCGACGGCGAAGGCGTCGAGGGCGAAAAGCTGTTGATGGTCGAGAACGGCGTGCTGAAGCACTGGTTCCTGTCGACGTCCGCCGCGCGGGAATTGGGGCTGACCACCAACGGACGCGGCGCGCGCAGCGGCTCGTCGGTATCGCCGTCTTCGACCAATCTCGCCATCGAGCCGGGCGACAGGACGCCGGAAGACCTGATCAGGTCGCTGAAATCCGGCTTTTATGTCACCGAAGTGTTCGGCCAGGGCGTCGACATGGTGACCGGCGAATACAGCCGTGGCGTATCCGGCTTCTGGATCGACAATGGTGAGCTTGCCTATCCGGTGGCCGAGGTGACCATCGCCTCCAATTTGAAGACGATGTTCCTCAACATGGTGCCGGCGAGCGATCTTGACCGCGATTTCGGCACCGCCGCACCGACGCTGCTGATCGAAGGAATGACCCTTGCCGGAGCGTGACCCGGTCATATCGGCCGGGGCCTCGGACGACCTCGATCTGCTGCGCGACGCCGCCCGCGAGGCGGGCGCGATCGCCATGCGCTATTTCGGCAAGAACCCGCAAGTGTGGATGAAGGGCGGCACCTCGCCGGTCAGCGAAGCCGACCACGCGGCGGACGCCTATTTGCGCGAGACCCTGCTTGCGGCGCGGCCGGACTATGGCTGGCTATCAGAGGAAACGACTGACGATCCGGCGCGGCTTCTGGCGCGGCGCACCTTTGTCGTCGACCCCATAGACGGCACCCGCGGCTTCCTCGAAGGCCTGCGCTCGTGGTGCGTCAGCGTCGCGGTGGTCGAGAATGGCCGCACGCTCACCGGTGTGCTCGAATGTCCGGCCAAGGGCGAAACCTATTGGGCGCTGCCTGGCCATGGAGCTTTCCGCAACGGCAAGCCGATTGCCGTGCGCGGCCTGGGTAAGACGGTCGAGATCGGCGGGCTGAAGCAGTTGATCGACCTGATGCCGGCGCAATGGCAGGGCCGGGTGCGGCGGGCGGCGCACATTCCCTCTCTCGCCTACCGGCTGGCGATGGTCGCCAACGGCACGCTCGACGCAACCTTCGTCAAGCCCAACGCGCATGACTGGGATATCGCCGCCGCCGATCTCATCTTGCGCGAGGCTGGCGGCGCCGTGCTCGACGGCCATGGCCGCGCGCCGCTTTATGCCGGGGAGATCATCCGTCACGGCGCGCTGGTCGCCGGCAGCGGGCAGTTGCTGACCGTGCTTGCCGGCGTCATTGCCGATACGGAAGCGTGATCGAAGGTTCCAAAGTCGGCAGCTTTGGGCTAGACCTGTCGCAAACTCACAATATGTGAAGGACCGAAATGGCCGCGGAAGACGGAAAGAAACAGCTTTTGCACCTGGTGTTCGGCGGCGAGCTGAAGAAGCTGGGAGGCACCGAGTTCCGCGATCTCGACGCGCTCGACATCGTTGGCGTTTATCCGGACTATCAAACCGCGCACACCGCGTGGAAGGCCAAGGCGCAAGCCAGCGTGGACAATGCCCATATGCGCTATTTCGTCGTCCATCTGCACCGGCTGCTCGACCCTGAAAGCAAGGCCGCCGGTTGACAGCGATGGAGCATGAAGCGGTGAAAGGGCAGCCCACCGGCGCCGCGGTCCGAAGAAGACGCGGCGGCAGTTCGAAGACATTCTGGCGCAAGATCCGCGAGCCGTTGGCGCAGTCGCGAATCGTCAAGAGCATGATCGTCAGCCTGCTCGCCCAGTTCGTCCGCCTGGTGCGCCTGACCAACCGCGTGGTCGAAGGCTCGGCTAAATTTTCAGGCGGCGACTACGCCGAATTCGAACCCGGCATCATCGCGCTCTGGCATGGCCAGCATCTGCTGACCCCAGCCTATTATCCCAAGGGACGGCCGCTGGTCGCCATGGTCTCGCGCAGCGCCGACGCCGAACTCAACGCGCTGATGATCGAAAAATTCGGCATCGAGGCGGTGCGCGGCTCCGGCGGGCGTGAAAGCACGAAGCATCTCGACAAGGGCGGCGCCAAGGCGCTCATCGCCCTGAAAAAGTCACTCGTGGCCGGCAAGAACGTCGCCATGATCGCCGACATTCCCCACGGCACGCCGCGCGACGCGGGGCTTGGTATCGTTCTGCTGGCACGCCTTTCCGGCCGGCCGATCATGCCTGCCGCCATCGCCACCAGCCGCCGCAAGGTGCTGGAAAGGAGCTGGGACAAGACCACCATCAACCTGCCGTTCGGCCGCTCCTCGATCGTCATCGGAACGCCGGTTTTCGTGCCGGCCAATGCCGACGAGGCCGAAATGGAGCGCAAGCGCCAGGAAGTCACGGCCGCGCTCAATGCCGCAACCGCCGAGGCCTATCGGCTCGTGGACGGCAGGCCATGAGCGTCGGCTGGGCGCGCGCCTTCCTGGCGGCCTACCGCCTTGCCGGTGCAGCCGCCTATCCGCTGATGGGTCCCTATGTCGCCTGGCGCACATCGCAGGGCAAGGAAGACCGCAGCCGCAGCCGTGAGCGCTACGGCGTTGCCGGGCGGCCGCGCCCCGAAGGGCCGGTGATCTGGATCCATGCGGCAAGCGTCGGCGAGACCCTTGCGGTCGTGCCGCTGGTGCAAAGCATCCTCGACTACGGTGTCAACATCGTGCTGACGACGGGAACAGTGACCTCGGCGCAGGTTGCCGACGAACGGCTGGGCGACCGCATCATCCACCAATATGTTCCGCTCGACCTCAAGCCGGCCGTCAGCCGCTTTCTCGATCACTGGCGGCCGGACCTGGCTATCATCGCCGAATCCGAGATATGGCCGATGACGATCCTCGAGCTCGGCGCCCGCCACGTGCCGCAGGTGCTGGTCAACGGCCGGCTCTCCGACCGTTCGTTCAAATCCTGGAAGAAGCGCGCCAACATCGCCGAGGCGCTGTTCGAGAACCTTGCACATGTCGTTGCCCAGTCGGATGTCGACGGCGAACGGTTTCGCGCGCTTGGCGCCCGGCCGGTCACCGTGTCCGGCAACCTCAAGGTCGACACCTTGCCGCCGCCCGTCGACGAACGGGCGCTGGCGACGCTGAAGCGCCAGATCGCCGGCCGCCCGACCTGGGCGGCAATTTCGACCCATGACGGCGAGGAGGTGGTCGCGGCGGAAGTCCACGCCACGCTCTACAAGCGCCACCATGGCCTGCTGACGATTATCGTCCCGCGCCATCCCGACCGCGCCGAAGCGCTGGCCGCACAGATTTCCGGCATGGGCCTGAAGCTGGCGCGGCGCAGCAAGGGCGACCGGATCACCGCCGACACCGATATCCTCCTTGGCGATACGATCGGCGAGATGGGGCTTTATCTCCGGCTGACGGAAATCGCCTTTGTCGGCCGCTCGCTGACCTCGGAAGGCGGCCAGAATCCGCTGGAGCCGGCCATGCTCGACACCGCTGTGCTGGCCGGCCGCAACGTCCAGAATTTTCGCGAGGCCTATCAGCGCCTGCTCGACAGCGGCGGCGCCAAGCTGGTGCGCGACCGCGACATGCTGGCCGGCGCCGTCAATTTCCTGCTGAGCAATGAAGTTGCGCGCCATGAGATGATGGCGGCCGGTGCCGCCACAGTCGACCAGATGCGCGGTGCGCTGGCGCACACGCTGAAGTCGCTCGAGCCTTATATCCAGCCATTGATCGTCAAGTCGCGCCTGAAGGGCGCCGACGGGCGATAGGTGGCGTCGGAAGCACCACCTTTCTGGTGGGAAGCGCCGGACTGGCGGGTCTTTGCGCTGTCGCCGCTATCAGCCGTCTATGGCATCGTCGCCGGCCGCCGCATGCATCGGGCGGTACGTGAAAAGATCGACGCGCCAGTGCTTTGCGTCGGCAACTTCACCGTCGGCGGCAGCGGCAAGACGCCGGTCGCCATCGCGCTGGCAAAGCAGGCCAGGCGCATGCAACTCAATCCCGGATTCCTGTCGCGCGGCCATGGCGGCTCGTTCGCGCAGCCGCATGTCGTCGATGCCGGTCACGACGCTGCCAAGCATGTCGGCGACGAGCCGCTGCTTTTGGCCGAGCACGCGCCGGTTGCGGTGAGCCCCAACCGCGCTGCCGGCGCCAAGCTGCTCCTGGAAGCCCATGGTTGCGATTTCCTGATCATGGATGACGGTTTTCAGAGCGCGCGCATCCATATCGATTATGCGCTGGTCGTCGTCGACGCCCGTTACGGCATCGGCAACGGCCGGGTCATTCCGGGCGGTCCGCTGAGAGCCAACATCGTCGACCAACTGGTGTTCACCGACGGGCTGTTGAAGATGGGCGAGGGCGCTGCCGCCGACCAGGTCGTGCGCCAAGCGGCGCGCGCCGGCCGGCCGATCTTCGAGGCGCATGCCGAGCCCGCGGCCAAGGAGCGGTTCGCCGGCCGGCGGTTCCTCGCCTTTGCCGGCATCGGCCACCCCGAAAAATTCTTCGACACGCTGCGCGGCACTGGTGCGGAAGTGGCGCTGAGCCGATCGTTTCCGGACCATCACTTCTATGCCCCTGATGAACTCGCGGAACTGGCGGCAACCGCGCGCCGCGATGGACTGGGCCTCGTCACCACCGCCAAGGACGCCGCCCGGCTGCGCCACGGCGCTGCCCCGGCCGATTTCCTCGCTGAACTCGCCGTGCTGGAGATCGACGCCACGTTCGAACTCGACACTGTGCCGGAGCGCATCATCGACGAGACGCTGGATGCCTGGAGACAGCGCCGGCTGCGAGGGTAGGGCGCTCCCGCGTTGACACAGGATATTTCTCGCCGCTTATCACTATTATAAGTCAGACCGGCTTCAGCGCGGGGGGTGGAATGGTTAGGTTGCGGGCACTCTTTGTGGGCTTTGTTCTTGTGGCGATGGCGAACCCATCTTCGGCGCAGGCACCCACCGCGACCGACAGCGAATTTCTGGTCTCGGTCACCGAAGCGGACGGTGCTACCCACGTTCGGCCCTCAAACATTGTACCGCTTATCCCCGATAGCGCCTGCTTTGAAATGGCGCGTACGTCTGGCGCAAGGCGACAGACTGGTATCGGTCACCGAGGTGTTCGCGCTTCCCGCGGAGCCCAGGCAGTGGGGTGGTATCGACGGAAACGAATACAGCTTGAGCAAGCTATCGGGCGATCGAAGGGTCTCCGAGACCACCATGTTCTACAAACCGCAGGACGGATGGATCTCGCATGGCTGGTGCATGGCCGAGGGTGATCCGATCGGGCCGTATTCCATCAAAGTGCTTGTCGGAGATCGGCTTGTTCATAAATTCGACTTTTCGGTCGAAAACGCGCCGGCATCCTCAAAGCCATAGTCCTGCAGGCGTTCCAGGAAAATCAGATCGACGGTGAGCCTTGCTTTCCGGTGTGCCGATCTAACCCCGGCTGCGCAGGTCCGGATGCATCTCGATCTCGCGGCGCAGCGAGGCGGCGGCGCTGACATAGGGCTCCTGCCTGGCGACGCTCCAATATTTGAGCTCGTCCAGCGGAATGCTCTCGCCGGTCACCGCGCAGCGCACGAAGGCGCCGGGGCTGGTGACCTGGAAGTCGCCGTCGAGATAGCGGATACGGGCTTCCTTGCCGCCGGGGCCTTCGAAGCGGTTCATCATGGAGTGGTGCCAAGGTTCATGCTGATTTCATCGCCATAAATTGCCGGCAAGGTCAAGCTTGACGCAATGCTGAGGCGCTATTGTCGCTCCAAACCATTCTTATGGGACCGGCATGGACATTTCATCCGCCCGCCTGACCGCGCTGCTGCGTGAGGCCATGATGTTGGCAGCGTTGCCGTCGGCGAAGGCCGATCCGGCGAAAGCAGCACTTATAAAGGCGCTGGTGCAGCCGCCGACGCCGTCCGGCGCGCCTTTGCAGCCGGCAGCGGCGCCGGCGCTGCAGGCGCTGTTGTCCGCAGCCACCGCAAAGGGGCAGCAGACGGGTTCTGCCGAGGTCCTGCAAGCCTATCTGGCCCTTGCTGAACCTGGCGTCGAGGCGCCCGACGTTTCCGGGCCAATAGCGGCTGCGATAGGCAAGGCGACGCCAGCCAACGACGATGCACAGCGCGGTCTGCCGCTGCCGTCGGCCAAGGCCGAAGATGGCGCTGCCGCAAAGCCCGCAGGACTGCCCTGGTTTGCGCTTCTCGCACCCGTGGTTTCGCCGCAGCGCCGCGCTGCCACCACCGATATGCCAATGAAGCGGGAGCAGGCGACGTCTGGGCCGAATGATGCGGCCCAGCCGCAAGGCCGACAGCAGACGCGTGTCGGTCTGATGGCGCTGGCAACCGGGTTTCTGGCCGTCGCCATTGTCGGGCTAGCCCTGCTGGTGCTTCGCTGAGCACCGAACGATCGCCGCTATCGCTCGGCTTCGAGGAATGCTTCCATCTTGTCCATCGCCAGCCCCGCCTCGACAGCGATACGGCGTGAAAGTTCGGCGGCAGCCGTGCGTGGCCGCCCCAGCGGCCGGTCGAGCCAGTACGACACCGGGTTCAGCGCCGTGCGCTCGTCAACGGCGACGATGCGGCCTGCCTCCAACTGGTGTCCGGTCAGCGGTGGCCGCGCCAGCGCGATGCCGAGCCCGTAAGCTGCGGCGTCGAGCACCAGATTGTAGTCCTCGAAGCGGCGATCCTGCGGGCGCGGGCGGTAGTCCATCCCTTGCGCGGCAAACCAGGCACGCCACCCCGAAGCGTCGGAATCGTTGATCAGCGGAAATTTGAGCAGCCGGGCCGGGGGGGGGG